>CAZQEL010000017.1:0-21283 GCA_964591795.1 uncultured archaeon
AAATGTACGACCGATCCCCTTTTTTGCAATAGTATGGGGCTTGAGACCGTTTATTTTTTCTCCCTTGTATTTAACGATACCGGACGTTGGTTTCAGTTCTCCCGTTATCATATTGAACAACGTAGTTTTCCCGGCACCATTCGGCCCTATGACGCCGATTCTCCTACCTTGTTGAAAATTGTAGCTCACATTTTCAACCGCGGCAACACCCCCGAACTTCACCGTCAGATCTTTTAATTCTATTATATTTTTTTCTAGAATTGCACTATTTTCAATACTATTTAAATCATTATTATTTAATTTAAAATTAATTTTTACATTTTTTGTAATTGGAATATAATTTTTTAATATTAATTGGAAATATGCTTTAGATTTATCATCAATTTTATTTATGGAAAAATCATAATTTTTACAAATTGAATCACCTTTATTAATTATTAGGTCACCTGGAGTGATACTTGAAAGTGTTTTTTCATCTAAAATAGCTCCATGAATAACAGTCCCTAATATTAAGATACTAAATAGCACAAATATAATTTTTTTAAGCATATTTCTTCACCATATATATTACAATCTATTAATTTATATAATTATCTTATTTTTGTTTAGAATTAGTGTCTGATTATCTTTTTCTTTTTGTTTTTTTGATTTTGAGATTTTTCTTTTTTATCTAATCTTAAGTAAATATATACTCCAGAAAATAAAATAATTATGACTATGCTAATTAATGTTGGTTTTAATTGTTTATTTGAAATATCATTTTTTTTTGTATTATTTTTTAATAAAACTATTGTGTTTAGATATTTTTCGTTATCATAGTTGTTTTTTGCAAGTTCTAAAATTTCCTTATCGTATGAGGTTTTTTGATAATTACTAATTTCTGTTTTTGCATCTGATTTGATAATATTTAAACCTACTTCTAAAATAGTAATATCGGCTTTAATTTTATTAATTCTATTTATTGTTTCTGTAGAAATAGAATCTATAGCTGCAGCATATTTTTGGTTATCATAATTTTCTTTAAAATTAGTTAATTCTCTATTTAATAAAACTCCATCTATAAATACAATATTTTTTTCAAGCCTTTTAGCATCATTTTCTGTAATTCCTGCATAATATTTTAAACTATAGAGATCTCGCAAAGTATAATCATCATATAATGTATACACTTTTGTAATTAGTTCTGTAATTTGTCTAGTGTCCAATCCATTTGTGATTGGGTCTATCAATGAATATATTTGATCAGATTTTAATTTCAAATTATCTGATATTATTTTTGTTATGTTATTTATATCTGTGGTTTTAATTAATTCATCAATATTGATTGTTGTTAAGTTATATTTATTAATAAGTTCCTTTTGAGATTCTAGTTGTGTTATATTTTCTTCAAATTTAAATTTAATATATTTTTTTTCACGATTATTTACTTCTTCAATAAATTCATTTAATTGAATTTCATAAAAAATAATGTTTTTGTATTTGTTATTATTAATATTAACTAATTTTACTTTTTCTATATTTGATAGTTTGTTTTGATCTATTTTATTATAATTTATAAAATATTTTGTTTCAGCAGTTTCACACAAATAATATTTTTTTTGGATTAATTGTAATTTAGGTATTTTTGTGTACATTGATTTTATTTCGTTTAGAGTGTATTCTTTATTTAAGTTAAAACTTATTTCTAGTGTGAAGTTAGCTTGTACTTCTTTTTTAATATTTTCAAACACACTTAAATTTAATTTTTGAATTTCTAATAAATAATTATCTAATTCATTATATACTTTTGATTTAGCACACATTTTTTGTAAATTGATTTGAGTAGTTTTATCTTGTTTAAGTGTTAAATTTATTTTTATTTTATCTCCTTCTATTATTGGGTTAATTTCTTTGTTATTTTCAAAAATAATAGCTAGTTCATCTTCTTTATAATTCATTAAATTTAGTTTTTGATTAATATCTTTTGGGAATAAGTTTTTAAGAGTGTATTTTTCTATAATAATAAATTTATCTAGGGTGAGTTCTTCAATGTATATTTGTTTAAGTGTTTCAAATATTGTACCTGTAAGATATATTTTATTATTCTTTTTTGTAGTGTATTTAATTACATTATCCTCTAAAAAAATATTTGGATCTGTAGTTTTAAATTCTGGTAAAAAAGTTATTTCATCTTTAATTCCTTCAACTGTATTTTCTATATCTATTTCTACAATTGCATCATCTATTCCTAAATATTTTAAATAATAAGTTATTTTTTTTTCATTTAAATAATTTATATTAAAATAATTTTCACCAGAAAACAATATTTCTAATTGTATTTTTGTAGATGTTATTTTTAGTTTATTATTATTGCTTGTAATTTGTGTATATGGGTTTGATAAAGTTATAGTTTCTAATTTAAATGAAAATGGATTTTTAATAATTAAGTTATTTTGATTTATATGAATGTAGTCTAAGTTGTTTTTTATAATTTGTTTTGCAAGTTCATTTAATAAATTATCATTTTTAATAAGTGTTGTAATTTTAGAGTCTATATCAATTATTTTTTCGATATTTTTTTGATCTTGTAATTTAGTTAAATATGTATGAATTTTAATTAAATCTGATTTTACAATATAGTTTTGCGAAAAAATATTTATTTCTTTAATTTTTATATTTTCGGTTTTTATTAATTCAGATAATAGAGTTATTTTTTCATTAGTTGTAAGTATATAATTAATATTTCCTACTACTTCTACACACTGTTTGTTGTCATCAATCATAAGTAACTCAAAATCTTTTGTTTCAGCCTCATTTGTTTTAAGAAAGAATTCAAGTTGTTTATTACATTCTGGATTATTTAGTGCTTTGTTAATGTCTTCACAAAATTTCATTTTTTTTATTAAATTATTTGTTTTTTGATAATCATTAATTTTTGTTTTAAAATAAATGCTAGTATATTCTTTTGCGTAATCTATTATTAAATCACACTCTAACATGTTAATAGAATTAACATTATTTTGGGTATCTTCGTTTAATTTGTTTTTACTTATTTCATTTTTAATAGTTTTTAAACTAGATAAGTATGCACCAAAACTAGTTTTTGATTCTGCAAAATTATTTTTATTTATATAATATTGGGTTTTACTGTTGTCACTTAAATAATTTTCATCAATTTCAATTTCTTCTTCTAATATTTTTATTTTTGCAAATACTTCATCTAAATTTTCATTTAAACTGTTATTTATATTCTTTAATTCAATAGCAAGTGAATTTTCTTTGCCAATAAATTTATCTGTTAGTAAATAATAATTATATACATCTAATTTGTTTGCAAGTGTATTTATTCGTTTTAAATCCATGATATTTGATGCAGTGTTAAGTGCAAAATAACCTATTCCAAAAAGTTCTGGTATATTAACTTCAAAGGAATTAGTCTCTTCTTCGTAAATTTCTAAATAATATGCAGATAGATCACTTATATTTTCTTTTTTAATATAATTAGATCTAAATCCTATTTCTTTAGCGTAATCATATAAGTTTTTAATTTCTGTATTTAATTTAGATATATAAGAGGTAGAATTTTTGATTTCTTTTAAGTCATTTAAATTTTGATTAAGTAGTATATAATCATCATAAAGTAATTCTTCTGGAATTAAATTAATTTCTTGTTTTTCTAAATAAATGGCATATGCTGTAATTAAGTTTATACTTTCTTTTGATGTTTTATCAATATATTTGAATGATTCTGCAAAATAGAACCTAGATAAATTCAGATTATCTAAAATTTCTTTTGGTTTATTGCTTTGGCAGGCCCTATTTATTTTATCTAATAGTTTAGTTGTTTTTGTGTAATAAAAATAGCTAGAGGCAATGTGATTTTGATAAGCTAAAAGTGTATTGTGGATACTATAGGGTAAATACTTACTAGAATAATATCCAATAGAGTCTACTTGGGCGTAACAAGATTTTTGCGTTAGACATCCCTCTATAGATGTTGATGAAAAATGAGTTAAAGCAAGACAAGCTTGCTTTTCTTGAGTGGTAATTAATTCGACACAACCTGAAATACTTACTAAAATAATCAATAAAAATATAATTAAATATTTTTTATTTTTCACTTATAGTTTAAACTCCCGTATTAGTATCTAACAATACCTTCTGCATTTATAGTTACTATTTTAAATTTAATTTTATTTTTTAATAATATTGATAAAATACCACTGTGTTCTTTTCCGCTTCCAGAGTGGAGGTTAAGTTCAATATCATTAAGGTTTTTAGGCATTTGTTTTTCAATGTCGTCAACTATTTCACTAAAACCTTTTCTTGGGTCAATTATTATCCAATTTACTTTTTTAGAGCAAGTAAATTTATCTTGTGCCCATTCGTTTGATATTAAATATACATTTTCATATTCATTATTATCTATTATGTGTGCTACTTGACCCCAAGTACCTTTTCCTGTACTTAAAATTCCTAAAAATGTTTTCATTTATTCACCACCGTTTAAATTAAATTTTTCTTTTGCTATTTGATATACTTGCACAAATTCTTCTCCTTTTTCTGTAAGATAGTATGTTGACTCATCATCAATTTCAATTTTTTTGATAAGTGTGTTTTGAACAAGTGTATCTAATATATTATATAGAATAGATACATTTTTAAAATATATATTAACTTTCAATTCTTGATGTTTTTGAGGTTTTTTATTAATTTCCAATAAAACCTGTATATGTTCTTTTGAATTTAGAATTTTTAATAATTCTGGTTCTTTTTCAATTATTTCTACTAGTCTCTCTTTCTTATCGGTCATATTAAATCTTTTTTACCATGTAGTTGCCTTTTAGGTTATATCCTTGTTTTTTATAATACTCTCTAACTCCAATTCCACTTATTATTGCTATGTGTGTCATGTTTTCTTCAAGAGATATTTCTTCTGCAATTGTTAATAGTTTTTTACCAATACCTCTGTGTTGGATATTTTTATCCTTAAATTCAGTGGCCTGTCCATAAACATGAAGTTCTCTAACAATTGATGTTGTTTTAGTTATTTCTTTAATAAATGGTTTGTAAGGTATTCTAAGTCTAATAAATCCTAATAGATAATCATTCTTTTCTGCATATATGAAATATTCGGTTCCATTTGATGCTTTGTATTTTATTTTTTTAATTGAATATTTTTTAATTTCAGTAATTTTCTCTTTAGGTTCAGAGCATCTAATACAATTACATTTTGTACCCCTTTCTTTCATTTCTTTAAATACCATTTGTCTTAGGTTACTTTTATTTATACCTGCAAGTATTTTGGTTGCTGGAATATCTCTTTGCACTCTCATTATTCTAACCCATTTAGGTACAATTTCCTTAATGTCTGCAATTAGGTTTATTATTTCTTTTTCTGTATGTGGTATGTATTTTTGTGCATAATACATTTTTTCAAGAACTGTGTGTTCAGTAACCAAACATGGATATATTTTAATCATATCAGGACAATAATTAGGATTTTTAAAAATTTCTTTAAAGGCCTTAAGATCTTTTTTAATTGAGCTTTTTGGTAAGTCAATCATCATGTGATATAAAACTTTAAATCCAGTATCTTTTAATTTTTGAGTTGCTTCAATAACTTCTTTTATTCCATGTCCTCTTTTAACAAAAATGTGAATGTTGTCATAGGTTGTTTGAACTCCAAGTTCAACTCTAGTTCCTCCAAAATTAAGAAGTCTTTTGATTATTTTTTCATCACAATAATCTGGTCTTGTTTCAAAAGTTAATCCAACCATTCTTTTTTTTGATTTCATCATTAATTTTTTTAAATAATTCAAATCTTTGCTTTTAGAGTTTGTTATTGCTTGGAAAGTTTTTACTATAAATTCATTTTGGTATTTTAGAGTTGTTGATGGAAACGTTCCCCCCATCACAATTAATTCAAGTTTGTTTGTAGGATGTCCTATAGCTTCAAGTTGTTTAATTCTATCTTTTATTTGTTTATATGGATCAAAATTATTTAATTTTCCTCGCATACTAGCAGGTTCAAAACCTGTGTAGCTTTTAGGAGTATTTTTAAAGTTTGGACAAAAAATACAATTCCCTGGACACACATGTGGTTTTGTCATAATTGAAAGGATAGTTACTCCTGATAAGGTTCTAGATGGTTTAGTGATAAATGTATTTGTTGGATTTTTAATATGTAGTGTGTTAAGTATATCTGAAGTAAGAGGTAATTTAGATAAATTATATTTTTTAGCGAATTCTGCTTTTAGTCTTTGTAATTCTCTATATTTTATGTTTTTTAAATCTACATTTTTGAAAAATATCTTAATGTTTTTAATTTGTTTTTTGTTCATAAGTAAAATTAGTTTAAATCATTTTAATTATTTTATTTAAAAAATAAATTGGTATTAGGTTTACATTAAATAATGGAAATGTATGTTTTTTAGATCCATAAATTGAGTTTAGATCTTTTTTAACCACAATATTTAATTTATAATTAATAATATTTTGAATTATTTTTTCATTTGATACACTTTTTATTTGTAAATTTATTTCTTTTGGGCCAATTTCTTTTGGATAATATTCATATAATTTTTCTGAAATTGCATTTGGTAATAAAATAATTTCAAATGAATTATTAAGTTTATTTCTTTTATTTATAAACCAAGTTGTTGGAAGGTCTGATTTTATAATTACTTTTTTAGTTGTGTTTGACTTGTTTATTAAATTGAGTATAATTGTTTCTTTTTGATTATAAGTTATAACTGGATTATAATTTATCAAATTACTATAAATTACATTATCTGTTATAAACATATTTAATCGCACTTCTTTTGTTTCTTGTTCCGAAGTTAATAATAACTTTAATGTGTATTGTCCTTTTAAATTTTCATCAAGTTTAATTATTGTAAATATACTTTCTTGAGTTTTTTTAGTTGGTTCAATAATTACATCTTTAATTTGGTTTTTTGCAACTGTGATTTGATTATAGTTTTCATTATTTTCAAGAAGGAAACTAATCATGAAAAATTCCCCTGCTGAAAAAAACCCTAGATCTACTGTGTCGTTATTTGTAATATCTTTGGATAATGGTTCTAATATTTTTAATGCATATAAATTTCCTGCAAATATGCTTATTATAAATAATATTAATATTAAATATTTCAGTTTCATAGGTTTATCATCTATCAAGTATCTTTATTAATTTATTTGTACATATACTATATACTATACAAATATAAAAATGTTATTAATTTTAAAAATTAAAGAGGTTTTAAATTATGAATTCAAATTCTGTTGATCAAAAGTATAATATGGTAAAAAAACATCATACAAATACATTACAAGAAGCAATTGATACAAAAAAAGTGGATGAAATTTTAATTCCTTTTCTCTTAGAAGTGACTAAAATTCCAGATATATTTACATCATCTTCATGTTGTGGTCGAATAATGTTACTTGCAACCGATGAATATGAAAATAAAAAAATATCTTCTTTTCATAAAAGATATCATCGAAAAGTAACTTTTGATGAAATTAAAGCTGACTTAAATGCTTCTTCTGAAAGAGATATTTGGTTTAAAACTGAATCATTTATTTTTCATTTTGGGTGTAAAGATTATGTTAAAGCAAAAGAACTTTTAGCTTTTTGTCAACAACTTGGACTTAAAAAAGCAGGTATAATTACAGCTCATGATGGAAAGTATATTTTAGAAGTTACCAGCACACAATATATGGCACTTCCTTTAAAAGAAAATAATAATATTTTAGTATCTGATGATTATCTTAAATTTATAATTGATAGGGCTAATAAAAAAATAGATATTAATTTTGAAAGGTTAGATAAATTTGAAAAAGCGTTTCTTAGTTTTTTTAAAAAAGAAAACTAAAAAAATAATTTATTTTTTATTTTTTTCATCTTTTAAATATGCTTTTATAAATGGTAAATATCCTTTAAGATCATCTTCATTAAATTTAGTTGCGATTTGTTTAACATCTGTTGTTTTTCCAATTGAAGAGGTTACTTTCCCTAAAAGGCTTGTAAGTTCCATTGGGAAAATTATTTTTGAAGATTGTCCTTCAGCCATTTTTTCTAAAGCTTTAAGATAGTAATAGATAACTGTTTTATCTGATAATTGATCAGTAGCATCTTTTACTGCAAGTATTTTTGCTTTTTCTGATTCTGCTAATTCATATACTGCTAATTTTTTCTGAACAGCTGCTTTTTGTTCGTGCATTGCTATTAAGATATCTTCTGGTATTTTCACATCTGTTATTTCAACAGAGGTTACTTTTATACCCCATTCTTTAGATATATTTTCAAGCGATTGTCTTAGTTGTTTATTAATCTTTTCAATATTTGTTATTACTTCTGTTAACAAAAAGTCTCCAACTACATCTCTAAGCATTGCAATAACATACATTGTTGCTGCTTTTCTATAGTCTTCAACACTTACAACTGAGTTGATTATACTTTCGTTATCATTTCTAACTGAAATAAATAACACTCCATCAATTTTAAGTTGGATATTATCTTTTGTTAATACATTTTGTGGAGGTATATCCATTGTTTCAACCCTTAAAGTTACTATGTTAGGTTTTTCAACTAATGGCCATACAAATATCCATCCTGGCCCACCAACACGTCTTACTTTTCCAAATCTATATACTACTGCTCTTTCAAAATCTTTTAAAGTTAAAATTATTTTTAATTTAAAAATAAAATATATTATTAAAAAAATTCCAAATATCCATATTAGGCTTGTTTTTAATTGGTTGCCGAGATAGATTAAACCTATCACTGCTGCAATTATAATTAATATTAACATTGAAAATATAAAATTTTTAAATTTAGAGCCATCCATAATATCAAATCTTCTGTTTTAGTATATATTTGTATTTACAAATGTTTTATATATTTTTCTATATTATATATTTCGGACTAGCTATGGTACGTAAAAAAAAATCAGAAGAAATAGATCTTAAAGATATAACTAATTTAGAAAAGATTAGTGAAGATATTTCTGATCATGAAAAAATATTAGTTTTATCCATTGATAGAGATAATGATATTGGTGAAAAGATAAATGTTACCGGACCTATAATTGGATTAAAAAATAATTTGAAAGTTGCAACAAATTTTGCAATAGCAGATCCTGAGGATTCTGATGCGAATTGTATTTTTGGTGCAATAAAGGTTTATAAAAAACTTGAATCTGAAACACAAGTTGAAATTGCAACTTTAACTGGTCATTCTAAATCTAATCTTTTATTTTCAGATAAGAGTATTGCTTTACAATTAAAACAAGTATTATCTGTTTTCCCTGCAACTGGCGCTGTAATAGTAAGTGATGGTGCTGAGGATGATCAGGTAATACCATTAATTCAAAATTTTGTGCCTATCATATCTAAGGAAACAATAATTGTAAGACAATCAAAAAGTTTAGAAAGTACTTTTTATACTATAAAGAGAGCATTAAGTGATCCTTTCTTTGCAAGAATAGTTTATGGTATTCCTGCAATAATTTTATTATTATTTGTTTTTTTAAAACAATATGCAGTACAATTAGTTGCTTTTTTAATTGGTATGTACCTTTTAGTTAAAGGATTTAGTCTTGATGAAAAATTAATTAGATTTGGCAAAAATTTAACTAAAAAATTTTCAATATATAGGATAAGTTTGCCGTTTTATTTAGCATTTATTTTCTTTATAATTTTTGCAATAGTTAAGGGATTCACTTTATTTGCCCAAAATCAATATTTTGATATGTTATTTACTATTGTTTCATCGATAAGAGCAGTTCTTTTACAAGTTGTAATTGCTTTTTTGTTATTAGTGGTAGGTTCAATAATTGATTTATTTTATCTTAAAAAAATGTATTATTTAGGAAAGAACATATTTTCCATATTTTTTATTTTAATTTTTGCAATTATTATTGATTTTGCTCTTCAGTTTATTATGCAAGATATAAATATAATTTATTTTTTAATGATTGTAATTTCTGGTTCTATATTATTGATATTAATAAGTAGATTCACAATTTTATTTGATGTAAATACTAGAATTTCAACCTTGCTAAATGGATTACCAGTCTATTCAAAATACGGCTTATTTTTAGGTGAAGTAACTAGTATTAACGATAAAAAAAAAACTATAAAGTATAAAGAAAAGAGTACTGATGCTACGAAAACTATTTCTGAAAAGAATTTTATTTTAGAAGATGGCAAAATACTTATTTAATTTAATATTGGTGTTGTATAGTTTGAATTTATATTTTCACAATTATTTAATTGATCAATACAACTGTTTATTTCTTTATTTAATATTGTGATTTCTTTTGTAGTGGAGTTATCTCTTGAATTAATTCCAAAACAATTACTAAAAACAAATACGCCTAATAATAATCCTATCAATAAAAATACAATTGCAACCGCAATTTCTTTCTTGCTTATATTTGAGATTTGTGTATCCATAGTTTATCACTTTAATTATAATATCCCCCTTAATGTTTATAATCGTTTGTTTTTAATGAACTGGTAAAAAATTTATTTTTTTAGGTTAAATCAGACCTGGTTTGATAAGTTAACCTTTACTATAAATATATTTGCAATTTAAAACCGATTGATTTATAAATATGTTCTCTAATATATTAATATAATTTTTAGATTTTAAATTAAAGTGAGGAATTAAACATGTATAAATACGCAATAGCAAGACAACTTGCAACAAAGAAATTAATTACAAATAGAGGAGATAATATAGGTCGTTTAATTGATTTAATGGTTAATGAAACCTCTGGAGAAATCGAATCTATTTTAGTTGAAGTAGATCCTGCCTCAGCATTTATTCAAAAGTTAAGTTTACAAGGCAATATGCTTGAAATACCATATAGTAGTGTTCTTGCTGTTAGTGATGTGTTCATCATTGATGAAGGACAAGTTAAAAAAGAATAAATAATACTTTTATTATTTGTTTTTATTTTCTATTTTTAAAAAAAAGTTATTTTTATTCTAAGTTTTCAATTTCGTATAATTTAGTCTTTTGATTTATTTTATTTATTTTTAATTTTATTTTTTTATTTTTAAAAAAAGTATTTATTTTAGCAATTATTTCTTTTTCAGGTGTTTTTTGATCTAGTGCTTTTTTAATTTGAATATTAATTGCATCTACTAACGCAAAATTAGTGTATATAAATTCACCCTCAGCATCAAATTGTTTAATGTTGTTTTCAAATTCTTCTTTTTTGCTTTTTTGAGCTGTAAGTATGTCTATAATTTTATTTTTCTTTTTACTTTCTTTTACAATTTCTTTTTTTTCGTATATAGTGGCATAAATATTTTCAAAAGTTTTAAAAATATTTTCACCCTTATTTGACACTATGTAGGTGTTTTTTTCAGATATATATTTCAACCCAGGTTCTGGTAAATTATAATTATTAAACACACTTTTAATTAATTCCCTATTGTCATTTAAAATTTCATTTAATTCAACTGGTGCAATGTTATAATTCTTTGAAAGATATTTAATTGTTTCTGACTTGTTCATTGCTTTAATTTCTATATTTATTTCATTTGTTGTTTTTAATTTTATATCTTCACCGGATGGAAATAAATAGGTTGCACCTTTTTGAATGGTTCTATCTTTCCATTCTTCTTTTTGTTTTGAAGTTATAATTTTAAATTCTAAATCAGTTAAAATAATATTTGAATTTGAAAATAACTCAAAAATTAAATTATAATGATCTAATTTGAAACAAATTACTTTGTTATTTTTATGTTGATATATTTCTTTTATTCTTTGATTAGCTAATTTTTTTTTAAGATATTTTTCAAACCCTAAAATATTGATTACAGGAAATGAATTTTCTGGTATTATGCAAATATTTTCAGTTACAATTAGCTCTTTTGTTTTTTGCTTGTGTATTTTTATTTTCCAAACATCTTTATCTATTGTTTGAACACTGTTAATGTAACCTAATAAAAGTTCTTCATTAAGTTTTTTAACGATATAATAGATAACTGTGCTTGTTATTTTTATTTTATCCATAGGTTTTTTTATCATGCTTTTGGTTAATTTAGTCTTGATTAAAATCAGTGTAATTTAAATTATTATATGAATATATTCTTTTTATTATTTTCTTTCCATTAAATCTATATTCATCATATAATTTATTTATATCTGTATTTTTGTATGTATCAAATGGTGTGTTTTGAACCATGTCTAATATATAATAAGTTTCTTTAATTTTTGTTGTGACAATTGAATGTACTTTATCTTCTTCAAGTAAAATTACTTCTATGGTTGCAAAATTATCTTGCATTGCCTGCATACTAGAACAAAGTATTACAGAAGTTGTTTGTTCATCACAAACTTTTTCTACAAGTACTTTTGAAAAATCCATCCAAAATATAATTTTTAAATCATTTTTAATAATATTAATTTCTGTTCTTAAATAATTATAATTTTTTCTTAATGCTGTTGCATAATCTTTATTAAAATCATAACCAACAGGTGTGAATTTTGACACCATACTTTTTATGGTTAGGTCATTTGGTTTTATCATTTCTTTAAGTTCAGAAATAGTTTTTCTTTCTTTTTCATTAATAATATCTTTATATCTTTGAATTACAATTGAATAAAATTTAATTTTGTTTATATCTTCTGTAGTAATTTTATAATCATTTTGTTTAGTCATGTTTTTAATAAATTCTTCAAGTTCAAGTATTCTTTCTTTCAAGGTATCATTTTCAATTGACACTTCATTAAGATCTCCTTTTATTTTTAGATTTTTAAATCTAAGTTCTTCTTCTGGATTATCTCTTTTTTGAATAGTTGTAAGTTTTGATACTTCTTCATTAATTTTAACATCTATTTTTGCAAGATCTTCATTAATTATTTTTATTGTTTTTGAATAGGTAGTATCATCTACACTTTTTGCAGTGTATCTATATGATAAATCTTTTTTTTGGTCTAATATTTCTTTTTTTTTATTATTTAAATCTTCAATATTTTGCCAAGCAAGTTGTTCTTTTTTAACTGGTTGTTTTCCTTTTGATTTAAGGTTAACTACAGTTATTAATGTTCCAAAAACAAGAAATATAAAAATAATTATTAATATTTGTGAAAAATCAACATTCATAGTAATTTACCTCTTATAATATATTATACTTTGTGTTTATATATTTTTTTATTTAGTTGATTTTTAATATATTTAAAATATTTTCATATTTTTCTAAGTTAATTTAATTTTTAAGCTAGTTTATAGTTCTTTTTTGTATTTATTTTTCTTAATTTTTAATTATATTTTTGTTTTATTACCTAAATATATCCATTTAAAAATACTTTGGTTATTATAATATATAATATAAATATGAAGATATTTTTGTTTTCATGGTTTATAAGTATGCTTGTTTTAATAGCAAGAAACACTTAATGTTTTTATTTTTTAAAAAACAAAATATATTGATTAGAATCAAAAAATGGAGGAGTAAATATGGCAAACGAAAAACCACATATTAATGCAATTTTTATAGGTCACGTTGATCAAGGTAAATCTACATTAGTTGGAAGATTAATGTATGATTCTGGATCTTTGTCAGAACAAGATTATAGAAAACTTGAAGTAATCGCTAAAGAAAAAGGTAAGGGTACATTCGCTTTCGCTTACATGATGGATACATTAAAAGAAGAAAGAGAAAGAGGAATTACAATCGATGTTAATTACAAAAAATTCGATACTAAAAAGAATTTTTTTACAGTTATTGATGCTCCAGGTCACCAAGATTATATTAAGAATATGATTACAGGTACATCTCAAGCAGATGCTGCAGTTTTACTTGTTGGTGCTAAGGAAGGAATCATGGCTCAAACAAAAGAGCATTCATATTTAGCAAAAGTACTAGGAATAAATCAATTAATTGTTGCAGTTAATAAAATGGACGAAGTTGAATATAAAGAAGATAGATTCAATATTGTTAAAGATGAAGTAATGAAATTATTAAAAGGAATTGGTTACAAAGAAGAAATGGTAAAAATAATTCCTGTATCAGCATGGATTGGTGATAACGTTGCTAAAAAATCTGAAAAGTTAGCTTGGTTTACAGGTCAAACTCTTTTAGAAGCAATGGATGATTTTAAAGCACCAGCTTCAGCATCAGAGAAACCATTAAGACTTCCAGTTCAAGATGTATATAATATTAAAGGTGTAGGAACTGTTCCTGTTGGAAAAATATCTACTGGAACTATGAAACCTGATGATAAAATAATTATCATGCCTGAAGGTACATTAACTGAAGTAAAATCAATTGAACAACATCACGAACAATTAATAAGTGCTGGTCCTGGTGATAATATTGGATTTAATTTAAGAAAAGTTGGTCCAAAAGATATTAGAAGAGGATCTGTAATAGGTCATGTATCTAATCCACCAAAAGTTGCTGAAGAATTTACTGCACAAATTATTGTAATACATCATCCTTCTGCAATAACTGTTGGATACACTCCTGTATTTCACATGCACACAGCTCAAATTTCTTGTACATTTACAGAACTTGTAAGAACACTTGATACAAAATCAGGTGGAACAAAAGAAGAAAATCCAAAGTTCTTAAAAACAGGAGATGCTGCAATTGTAAAAATAAAACCTACTCAACCATTAGTTGTTGAAGCTTTCAAAGATTATCCTCAACTTGGAAGACTTGCAATTAGAGATATGGGTAAAACAGTTGCTGCCGGTGTTGTAATAGAAGTTAAGGAAAAAGAAGTTAAGGCGAAAGTGAAGAAATAATTTCTTCATTTTTCTTTTAAAAGACGGGAGTTTGAAATTTATGCAAACAGCAAGAATCGTGCTTACAAGTACAGATTATAAAAAACTCACTGACTTTTGTAATAACTTAATAGATGTTGCAAAAAAAGCTGGTGTTAAACACTCTGGAATAATTCCTCTTAAAACAAAAAAACTTGTTGTTCCAACAAGAAGAGGTGCTTCTGGTGGTGGTACTGAAACTTATCAAAAATTCCAATTAAGAATTCATAAAAGAATAATTGATGTTAAGGCTGATGATAAGATATTACGTAAAGTAATTAGAGTTGAAGTTCCTACTGATATTCAAATGGGAATTGAACTTAAAGAATAGTTATTTTTAAAACTATTTTTTCTTTTTTCTTTTTTCTAAAAAAAGTTAGATAATGATTTTTGTTTTTTCTCTTCTTTATCTAAAAATAATGATTTAATATCTTCTTCTGCTAATATAATTTTTTGATATAAATAAGGTTTTAGTTCGTAATCTTTAATTAAATTTTTTGCAACATCTACATATTTTTTAATAGATCCTTCGTGAATGGTTAAGATTAGTTTTCCTGAGCATTTAAGACAAATTCCTGTTAGAGGAATTCTTCTGTATTTAGAATTGCATTTAACACATCTTAATTTTTGTCTTGCAAAAGCTCTTGTGTTTCCAATTATATCTGGAAATAAATGATAGTGTAAGAGTCTTTCAAGAGCATCTTTATTGTCAACAGCACTTATTCTTTTTTGTAATTCTGCTTGTTTTGCAACTTTATCTTTCATAGATTTAATTGTTAAATAACTACTGTGTTTTGGTCCTTCGTCAAAAATATCTGTGTTATGTGTGAATTTCATACAAGTGTATTGTGTTTCAGTTCCTAAAAAATCAGATACATATTTTAAATTTTTATCATCAGCATCCATGAATTTTTTTGAATTTTCATAAAATTCAAAAGGATATTCTAAACAACTTTCTATTTCATAACACTCATCATCAATTTCATATGGATTGACAATAGTTGTAAATGCAATTGGTGCATCCATTCTTCCACCTCTTCCTTTGCTTAGGTATTTTGGTGAAAAATTTAAAAGAGCATCCATTAATAGCATTAAAGAATCTTGATCTCCATCAACATTTCTTCTTTTAGCAGTTATAAAATAAGGGTGTCCCCAACAAAGTTTTGCTTTTGAAAATCCAAGTATTCTTCCAACTATTCCTGCTGATGTGTGTGGAGCAAGTCCAATAACAAGCTCACCAATAATTTCTTCTTTTTTTTTATAGTTAAACATTCTTGGCATTTTATAAAATTTTTCTAATAAATCGTCAATGAATTGTGTGATTTTTAAAAAGTATTCTGCAGTGTGATCAGAGATTATTATATCCTGTGGAAAAATATCAATTATTTGATTTTCATCTTTAATTTCTTTTTCAAGATAATCATTAACATATCCTAATTCTTTAACTTTTTCTACAGTTAAATTTAATTCAATTGGTTTGAATTGTGTAATTGTTGCATTAAGTGCTTCATATCTAATAGTACCATCTCTAAAAACAAACAATTCATGTTTTGATCTGAGTATTCCTTTTTCAAGAGCTTCAGTATATTTATCTTGACTTGCAAGTTCTTTAACACCTCTTAGATTTTCAGAAATTCCTATTTTTAAATTATCAATTGAAAGTTTTATTAAATCATCTAGTTTTATTTTATTATTTAATTTTGGTCTGTTTTTTTCCATGCAAACAGGACAGATTTCATCAAAACTAATCTTTTTACATTTAACACATTCAAATAATTCTTTTGTACGCACATTACATGCAGTACAATAGTTTGTAAATAATATTTTTTTACATGTAGGGCATTGATAAGATTTAATTAATGTTTCAATTATTCCTGTGGTATTTTTTGTGCTTGTTAAAACTTTTAATAAATCTCTGTTATTTCCATGTCCTTCACCTATAGGAAATAAAACATTTGTTTTTCCGGCCATTATTCTTTCGTGTGCGGCTTCTGGTCTACCCATTCTAGCACCAATAAAGCTTCCTGCTTTATCTTTAATTTTTATTTGTGAAATTATTGTTAATTTTTCTGAAATAGATTTATCGGAATCATTTAAAACATCAATATGTTCTTCTACCGGATTAATTGCGTTTAATGATCCCAATGTTTTTAATAGGGGGTAGGCCATATCTTTTTCAATAAGTATTTTATTTTCATCTAATATGAATAAATGAGGTAATCCTATTTTTTCTAAAATTAATTTAATCACATTATTATTTTTTATTTTTGCACCAATAATTTTATCATCATCAAATAGTTTTTCAGCAGATCTAAATTTTTCAATAAGTATTTTTAATTCTTCTGTATTTAATAAATCATAATAAGCTGTATAAAAAGGATATAATGGAATTTCATTTGTTATACTTAAATTTATTGCGTCATTAGGGGTTGGATTTTTATAAAATTCTTCCATTTTATTAAAATCTTTTTCTTTAATTTTTTCTTTTCTTAAAAGATATTTCATTTCTGAAATCCATTCTTCTTTTACATATCCTGATTTAATTAAAGGGTGTCCACTTTTTTTAAAATCTCCTATGTTAATTAACATATCTCCTAAAAATAATATTTTTTCAATTTCATCAACATATTTAATTGCTTTTTTAGATGTGTTTATTTGTATTACATTCTTGTTTTTTAATCTAACTATAGGTCCATCAATTGTTGAACAGGGAAAGTATTGTAGTGATTTACCTGGTCTTTCTAGTCTACCGTGTGTTCCTACTGCTATGAATTTATCTAGTACGTACATAGTAGCTGGATTAATTGCTTTTGCCATTAATCCAGTGGTTCTTGTTTTCCCATATCGTAATCTAAATCCACCTGGAACTAAAGGGTATGAAAAAACAGGTCTACCTGCTGCAAGTCCTTCAAGATATTTAGTACTTGGTTTTAGTTCAAAATTACCTTCAGAAGTTTTTTTTACTTTGATTAGTTTTTCAAGCCAAGCCCAATCAAGTCCAAGTTTCTTACTTGTTTTTAATATTTTCATTGCTCTTACATATACACCATCAATAATAACAAGGCACATAGCACCTCTGATTCTGTTTGTATTAATTCTTTCAAGGTCTCTATTAACCATGATTTCAACGTCACTGTCTGGTCCACTATTTATACAAACAGGGCAGTTTTCTGCAATTACTCTTATTTCACTTTCAGTAACTCTTTGTTGACGAACAACAACATCCGATTGATAGATCATATTTTCTTCAATTAATCTATCTACTTCTTGCTTTGATGGTTTGTATCTATCCAAATGTAATTTTTTTCTTGCAAGGTCAGCTAACAGTACAGGTAAGGTTTGTGCGTTACCACCGGCTGCTCTAATAGGTCCTGCAAAATAAATATCTGGATATTTAGAACCATCTGGATTTGTAGATATTTTAATATCTGGAATTCCATCAATAGGTGATACTACAACTCCGTCTGTTTGAATTACTAGTGCAGTTCTAATTGCTTGTTCTAATTTTTTTTCAGGATCTTCAATACCACCTAAAGTTCCATCTAAAATCATATTAAATATTTCTAAAGTTACTTTGAATCTATCTTTATATTTTTCCCAAAGTTCATTATAAATTTGTGCTACACCTTTTGGTCCAACTAAAATTTCAGTTTTTTCAGCAATACCTTGTGCAGGAAATGTTTCAATATCGTTTGTTATATCTCTTCCTGTTTTTCTTGCGTTTCTTGCAAGATTAACTTGATTGTTTATTTTTTTAGTTAAGTTTGCAAAATATTCTTTTACATCTTTTCTAGCTTCTAAGTTTGCCATAATTTACTCATCCTCTTTTTCTAGAAAATCTTTAATAATTAATTTTTCTGTTTTTAAATTAAATAATAATACTTTTGAAACAGTTGGAACGTGTCCTAATTCTTTTTGATAATCAGTTATATCTTGCCAGCAAGCAGAAACAATCATATGCACATGTTTGTATTTTGAATAAGCGAGATGATGTATATCAGCTGTAATAAATATATCTGGAACTTCTTCAATAACCATTAAATTTTTTTCAATTGGAACAAATGTTTGTCTGTGTCCAAATTGAGGCATAAGATCTCTTCTTTTTAATACTTCAAGCATTGCAGTATCTGGTTTATCCATTTTTGCATTTTTTATTTCAGTGTATATTCCATGTAAAGATGCGCCATGATAAAGTAATGTTTTAAATCCTTCAATTACTACCCATGATGGTGATCCCATAATATGTATATTTTCTTTTTCATATAATCTTGGTAAATAAAGTGGTGCAATTGCTGGTTGAGGATCTGACAATCTTACAGCATCGTGATTTCCAGAAATTATAAAAATATCTAAATCTATTTTTATTTTCAAAATATATTCTTCAAATAATTCGTATTGTTTAAGAATATCTGTAATTGCAAGTTCATTAAATTGTGTGGGGTAAACTCCAATTCCATCAACCATATCTCCTGCAATAATTAAATATTTAATTTTTTTTACAAATTCTTTTTCGCCTTCGTAATTTCCATTTAACCATTCAATAAATTTAACAAATTCTTTTTCTTTAAATTTTTTTGATCCTATATGTAAATCTCCAATAATTGCCATGTAAATATCATCTTTAAGTTGATTGTTTCTTTTTTTAAAAGGAATATCAGGATAAATTACTTCATTGACTATTAACATATCTTTTGATAATACAGCAGCTTTAAAGCCTAATACATTGTCTTGTAAGATTTCTTTATATTTAGAAAATTCATTTTCATCCTTATTCATTATTACTAATTTTATTTGACCAGTAGGATCATCAATAGTAAGAACTAGGTTTCCATTTTTACTAATTCTTTTATCATAAACCATTCCAATAATATCTACTTGTTTACCTTTAACCAAATTTTTAGTACTTTCAATTGTAGTGTGTTCAAAATTAGGTCTAATTTTAATTATTTTTGATATTTTAGCGTATTTATCTAAAAACAATTTGTGAAAGTCATCAATACTTCCTTGTGAATAGTTTTTTCCAGTAATATCATATTTATCAAGTATTTGGAAATTTTTAGAATAAGTTTCTTTTTCTTTCTGTTCGTATTTTAAATTTAAAATATCTTGACCGCTTACAAATAATAGGTCTTTTTCTTTTAAAAGATTAATAATTTCTTTATAATTATGTTTGGATAAATATTTTAGTGAATCTTCAGTAAGAATTAAATTATTTTCTTTTGCATATTTAATTATTTCTTGATCCATTATCACTTCATTTTTTCTTTTAAATTTTCAAGTTTTGATATTAAACTCCAAACAATTGATCTGCTTTCGTTTGCATTTGTACTATTTGTTGTTTCTTCAAGTTTATAAAGAATACTTGAAATTTCAAGTGAACAAAGATTATCACTAAGCTTAATTTTTATACTTTTTATAATTGTTAAAACATTTTTAGGTATTGTTTGATCTTCAAGAATATAATCTGTTTCTGAAATGATTTCTTGAGCTAATTGTTGGCATTGTTCTTGCTTTTTAGTTTGTTTTTGCATAAAAAATCACCTTTTAAAAAGTTGTATTGTATTACTATTTTTTTTATGGTTGTAACATATAATATATATAAATAGGTTTTTATATATTCTTTGGTTTTAAAAAAATAAAACTTTAAAAATCTTTTTCTAAAATTTGTTTTAAAGTTACGTTTTTAAAATCCTTCATTTCTCCACCGAAACTTGCAAAAACAACTGCTTTTTTCCCTTTGTTTTCAAAAATTAAGGTGTCAAGTAGTTTTTTTTGAATATCATAGGATTGATTTTTGTTATATAAAAAAATAATTACGTCTGCAAGTGTTTTAATTGCTACAATTGCTTGTTTTTCAATAAAGTTCATTTCTTTAAATTCACTGTGTATTAGTCCAGGTGTATCTACTACTTGTATAACTTCTTCACGTCTTTTAAAATAACCAAAATTAAGTATTTTGGTTGTAAAGGAATATGAATTAATTTCAGGGTCAGCAGTTGTTATTTCAGATAAAAGAGTAGTTTTTCCTGTGTTAGGCACACCAACTAAAACTAAGGTAAATAATTGTTGTGGGTTTGGTATTTGTGTAAAGTATTTTGAATATTCTTTTAACTGAATATTAGTACCATCTAATTTTTTAAGAACCGATTTAATTCTTCCAAGATATTCTTTTTTAATTTTAAGTTTTTTTTGATATATTCTTTCTAATTTAACATATCTTTTATATTTTTCAGAAAGCGAATTAATTAAATGTATTGTTGTAAGGTAATGATTTTTATATTTTTCAAGTGTTGTTTCTGGAACTATATTTTTAGACATTAATAAATAATATTCGGTCATTTTAGAATAATCTGGAAGCGCACTGTATATGTAAGTTAATTTATCTGCAATTTTATTGTGTACAAAATTAACATAGAATAACACATCATCTTGTTTTTGTTCTTTTTTAACTTGGTTAATTGTTATTTTAAAAAATTCATCAGCTTGGATTAATTCAGGATATTTCATAT
>CAZQEL010000018.1:0-17688 GCA_964591795.1 uncultured archaeon
AATTAGTTTTATCACTAATACATTTAAATTTTAAAATAGTCCAATCAAGACCATCAGAAACCAATACAGTAGATACCTTTCCTAAATCTAAAGCATCGATTACATCTTTAAATCCATAGATTCCAAGACTGTTTTTAGCAAGATCTTCAAAAAATTTATTAACTATTTTTCTTTCTTGAATAATACTTGCTTCTTTTAATATATCTTCTGATTTATCTAAAATCTCTTTTATACCTGATTCATCAGTATAAGAAGTATCTACAGTACCTAAAATTTTATTTTTAATTCTATGATCTATATCTGCAATTTCTAAAAATTGATGTTTAGTAAGGCCTGGGCCTCCAATAACGAGACCCTTAAAATTTTCAATACCAACATAGGCCATATTAATTTTAGTTCCAACTCTTTTATAGAATTCTTCTGCAGCTTTTTCTCTAACTCTTTCAAAACGAAGCGCACTCTGTCCACCAGCACGAGACTTACCTGGAACTCCAGAGGTTTCTCTAGAAAGTATTTCTTTTGTTTTCCCTCTTAAAATTGCAAGTGTAGCTTCTCGTTTATCTAAAACTACAAGCCCATACACTTCATCTGTTTGAGCCATATCCTCTAAAGGAATTATATGAAAAGAAGAATCGCACCAATAAAGCTTTGTGGTTAGTCTTGTGGGTGGAACAATAATTAATAGCACAACATCTGATTTAGATGGATTAGTAGATACATCCCCTGAAAATAACACAAGACCAGTTTCAGGTAATTTAAAATCAATAACTTTTAAATAATTTATAATTCTTTTTAATGCAGTCTGTACATTTTTTCTAGTCTGTGCACTTTTTATATTTGATGATTGACTCATTTCATCAGTTAATTGTTTAGTTACAGAACTTCTATCTGCATCAGGTGGAAGATAAAGACTTATAAGTTGAGTTCCTTGTCCTTTATATGCTCTTAAGACCTTTATTTTCTTTTTTAAAAGAATTAAATTTACATCATTCATAAAAAAATATTTTATTACTATTAATTTGAAACATTTTGAATTAACCAAATACTATTAAAATTCTCATTAATAGGATCATAAATCATAACATAGTCATTAAATTCAAAAATTATATTTCCAATTGTTGTAGTTTTAAAATTATAAGTACTTATTAAAGACTCATTAAATATAAAATCATAACTTAATTTTACAAATTCAATATTTTTAACAGTAATTTCAATTTGGTTAATTAATTCACTTTCAGCTAATCCAAATTGATCTAAATAGGATTTAAAATCAGTTGCATAATTAAAATTAGCATCAACTAAAGGTAAATTTAAATCACTACCCATATTTTTAGAATCAACGTTATCTAAATCCACATTAGATTTAATTATATTTATTGTAGAAAAAATAATTAAAATAAATACTAAAATTATTAAAATAAATAACAAAATATTAGTTTTTGAAAAATTATTAAAATTAAAAACACATTTTTTATTTTTTGATTTTCTAGTCATAATTTATCACTTAATCTAAAATACAATCCAAACTTTTATTTATATTTGCTTCTTGATAAGGGAATACAATAGTTAACATATTTTTAATTTCACTAATTGCAAACTCTGGTTCAAAATTAATTTTATTTTTTTTATAGAATATACAAGCTAAGGCTATTTTATTAACTTGTTTATAATTTTTACTTATTTTAACACAGATTTCTCTTGAAGATTCTTCTAAAACATCATCAACAACTAAAATATCTCCTTCAATATCATAAATTGAAGATATATAATCATCAATAATATACTTATTATGAATATGTTTTGCAGAAATAACACCCATTGGAAGTTCTAACATCGAAGATAATAATCTTGCAAGTAAAAGGCCTCCACGACTAACAGCAATAACCGCCGTAAAAGATTTATCTGAATCAATTATCTTTTTTGCAAGTTCTATTGCAAGGTTTTCAAATTCATTCCAAGAAACATCATACATACTATATATTTATATAAACTAAAATATATAAAAAGATATTTATTTAATAACTACAAAAAAGAATCAAGATCTTTGTCTTTTTGATTAATTTTTTCGAAAAATCTCTTAGATAACCCAGATAAAGACACATCTAAATGAGAATCCTTTGAATATTTCTTACGCACTTTAAAAAATACAGGATAAGATGATGCTTCTCCAACAACCAAGGCCTCACCTACTCTTAAAGAAGTAATCATTTCGATAGATTTTGAATCAAGCCCTTCAGATGACTCACCAATATGCTTAAGATCATATGGATTGGTAATTCTAAGTATTATATGTGTATTTGCTTGAGAAAGAATAGTAGTTGAAAGCTTTACTGGTCTTTGAGAAATTAAACAAAGACAAGAACCAAACTTACGTCCTTCTCTTGCAATAGTTTCAAGAATAGATTTTGCAAGAGCACGATCTTTAGTTGCACTTTCTGGAGCAAATTGATGTGCTTCTTCTACAATTAACAAAAATGGAGGTACATTATAATCTCCATTAATTCGAGCATAAAAAAGTTTATGTGCAAAATAATACAAAATCAATTGTTTTTTTTTAAGATTTATCTCTTTAGACAAATCAATAATTGTTAATTTACCTGATTTAACTATATCAAAAATTGATGGAGAATCTATTTTTGAGAATAAATTATATTCAAAAAGTTCACCTAAAGAATTAATTAAAGGTTTTAAAATATTTTCTTTAATTTCTTGTTTTTCAAGTTCTTTAACAATATCTTTTAAATCAAATGGACCTAGTCCATTTTTTTTATCATTACTTAATTTTTTTAAAACAATTCCAAGCTCTCGCTTTTGAGCAGGACTTAAGTTAGGTAAAAGATTTGAATAGAAATTAAGCGAAAGAGTAGAACATCCAATTTTTATTTCTGAAGAATTAA
The DNA here is from genome assembly GCA_964591795.1 of uncultured archaeon. Taxonomy (GTDB): domain Archaea; phylum Iainarchaeota; class Iainarchaeia; order Iainarchaeales; family CSSED10-239; genus Forterrea. The sequence goes on from CAZQEL010000018.1 coordinate 2,898, forward strand.
TTTTAATTGTATTTGTTGAATAATCCTTATAATTTCCATCACTTTGTTTTACTGGATCTGAAAAATGAGTATATTCACCATGAACATCAAAAAGAAGAGTTGCAATTTTACCATCTTCAATATTTCGATCAAGAAGCTCTTCTAAAATTACTGAAGTTAAATAACTCTTACCTGCACCAGATTGAGCTAAAATAGCAAGATGCTTTTGTAAAAGACGATCCATACAAAAAGTAACTGGCATGTTTGGAAAATCAATAGTACCTAAAAACAAACCATTTTTTTTAAGATGTAAAAATTTAAATAAAACATCTTTTTCACAAACCATTACTTTTGAACCAGGAGATACTGGAAGAGTAGATCTTACAAACATATTTGCACTTGATAAAACTCCTAATGGTTTAATAATTCCTTGTAAAAATTCCCATTCCCCAGTAGGAAATTGCTCAGTTAAAGTAAAATCACTATTTTCAAATTCCTTAACAGATTCATTATTTTCAAAATATCTATTTTGAGCAGAAACATCAGATACAAGACCAATTAATTTACCTTGAGAATAATCTATTTGAACATATTGACCCTTATGCACTTTTTTATTAGTACACACAAAAGTTATTTTAGAAGTTGAAGGGGAATCTATTGTTGAAACAACAATTCCCATTTCATTCTCTTTAAAAGCCATTATTTAATCACACCAAAATTATCTTATATAATTTGAATTTTGAGTTGGTTCTGGTTTTTGAGCAAGCTCTTCAAGATTTTTAGAAATATCACTAAATGATTTTTCTATTTTTTTTGCACTCTCATCAATTTTTTTAAGATCAATTTTAAGTTTAAATAAATTTATTATTATTTCAACTAATTGTTTTGCAGAAGCAGGATCTCCATAAGTTAGTTTACTATTGGTCTCTCCCATTAAACAAAAACCAGGTATCTTATACAAATTATATGAAAGACCTAACAAAAGTCCAGCAACTCCAGATATTAATGCATCTTGCCCCTTGTTATGAAAGTCTATATTTTTTATTTTCTTTTTATCAAGATTTTGTTTAGTTTTAAGATCAGTTGAAACACACATAACTTTTGGTTTTGCAGTAATTCTTTTATCTCCAATATTAAGGCCTGCTAGAGTATATATTTCAGCCACTTTATATTTTTTGGAAAAATCAGCAAGCACTCTTGAAAACTCATAATGTTGATTACTGTTTAAAATATTACCAAGTACCGGTTGAACTGGACCAGCAACAAACAAAAAATCTCTTGTTTTTGTTTTATATAAATAAATTTCATTATAAATTAATTCAAGTACAGAATTTTTTTCATGAACTGCAGGAGGGAATGAATCTGAAAATATTTTCCCTACTAATACTGGTTTAGGGCTAAGTTCTTTTACAAGATAATCAACCGCAATTTTACCAACAAGACCAATACCAGGAAGTCCTACAAACAAAATTGGTTTCTTTAAATTTTTTAAAGATTTTAAAATTTCAATTGTTGTAACCATATTTACATTCACCTACAATATTTTTAAACAAATTATTCTTCTTTTTTAACTACTTCAAACTGAGTACTTTTCTTTAATGATTTAGATATTACTTTTATAATTTCATCAAATTTCTTTGCAGATTGTTTAAAATCTTTAGAAGTTACTTTAAGTTCATATTTACCAGGGCCAAAATAAGTTATCTTACAATCAGAGTTTTTATCTTGAGCATCTAAAAGAACTTTTTTAACGTTTTCTAAACCATTTAATTCTTTGGAGATTATAGTCATAATACCTACAATATCCTTATCTTTTAAAGTAATATTTTTATCTAAAATTTCAAATAATGATTTATGATATTTTTCTGGAATTTCAGAATAATAATCCCCACCATTTTTTAAAATATTTAAAAAACCCTTATAAAGAGAATTTTCTTTTTCAATAATTGGATTTGCAATATCTTCCCAAACTAAATCTTGTGTTAAATCAAGTTCTTTTGCAAAAACATTTAACAAACTTTGAGCTCTTAAAAATAATCTGTATTCTGAAATTTTTCTTTTTTCATCAACATCATTAATTCTACTAAAAGAGAGATCAATATGACTTTTTTCTTCATCAACCTTTAAAACTTTTGCAGCTCTTATTTGATTTTGTTTTACATGAGCATGAATATTTTTTATCCATGTAGATGAAATTTGAGAAATATGAATAAATCCTTCAATATTTTCATATTCTAATAATTCTGCAAAAACCCCAAAATCAGTTATTTTAATTACTTTACAAATTATAACATCGTTTATACTTGGAAGTTCCATTTAACATCACCATTTATTTCCTTTTTTGTCTTTGTTTTTTATGACTTCCAAAAACCTTACGTCTTTCGCTACCACTTATTACATGTGGCAAAATTCCTTTTTTTAGTCTATTAACAAAGCCGTCAATTAACATGCTTTTTTTTTCAAGATGATTAATTGCTGTAATTTTAATTTTATTTTTAATTAAATGTTCTTTAACCCATTCACTCCAACAATGCACACAACCATCTTTTTTTAAAATGTATTCTCCAAAAGAAGTTAACTTAACTTTTGGTTCTAAATTATTTATTATATGCCTATCCAAAAATTTTGTTTTTCCAAACTCAGGATCAAAGTTAGTTACTTGAAATCTACCTTTTAAAGTTTTAACTCCATATTTATAAAATCTTTCCATAGCTTTATCGTACATAGAAAACATTTCTTCAACTAATTTATGGGCAGGAACATCTTTAGGTAAATTTTTATAATCATTTTGAAGAATATCTGCTTCTCTTAACAACGAAGGTTTAACCACAACAAACAAAGTATTTGAAGAATTCTTATATTTTGCAAGCTCCTTACCATAAATTGCAAGTGTTTTTTTTATTTGTGCGATTCTTTTTCGTTTTTGTAAATTATTCGGATCTTTCAATTCAGTAATAATTTTATAGTTTAAAATATTCAGATTAGATTTAAAAAAAACATCATATAAAGGATGTACTAATAAAACTAATTCATTATACTTACTAATATTTTTTCACCATTTTTTAAACCATATTTAATTAATCTATTTTTTTTATTAAACTTCTTGATTCTAATATTTTAATTAAGTCTTCTGGAATCTCACAAACATCTTCTTTTTCAAAAGGACCGTATTCTTTTAGGTCAGCACCAATAAATGCTGGTACTTGTTCTTGAAATTTAACTTTAACTAAATTTTGAATATCTTTTTTTTTAACTTTTTTATTAATACCAAAAATATTTTGAGCATGCTCATTTTGTTTATCAATTAACTTAATAACTCCTTTTGCAAAATCAACTTCAAAATCAATCAAACCTTCTTCTTCAAAGTTATTTGTTCTACTATACATTAAGCATAAATTTAAACTTTTTTTAAGTCTTATTTCTCTTATTTTATCAACCATTTTTTTTAAAGTTTCAAATTTTTTAATAGCTGTTGGGGAAAAAGATTCTTCTATTTCTTCAGTATACTTTTTTCTTTCATCAATTAAAAATTTTTTAAGCTCCTTATAAAAATTTAAATTTAATTTTGTAAGCTTAGGAGACTTTGTCTCTAGTCTATATATCTTTCTTAATTCATCATAATCTAATGCGTAATCTTCAATCAAACTTTGCCACCCCTTTAAGTACTAAAAAAATTGACACATGCTCAGGTAAATTAAGCACATCATCTTTTTTAAAAGGACCATAAATCTCGTCTATTAATCTAAATGTTGGTGTTGGTTTTAATAATATTATTTTTTTTAAAACTTCTGATTTTAAAACAACTGGAGTTTTAAAAGGATCAAAAAGCTTTAAATCATCTTTATTTTTAATATAAGTTGATAAAAATCCAGAACCACCATGTATTGTTTCAGGAACCCTCATAATTTTATATATATCAGATGAAGATTGAGGATCTATTTTAAGTCTTGTTTTATTAATAATAAAAGAGATTAAATCTTCAAAAAACTTATCAGAACCTGAAAAGTTAACTGACATTATATTATTATGGTACATTTTGTTTAAAATATCTTCTTTTGTCTCAAAAACAATCTTAGCTTTTTTAGGTGAAAGAGTAAATACACTAATTAGTTGTTTTTCAGTATATGTGCTCAAAATGTTAATTATACTAGATAATATTTTTTTAGTCCATCCAAAAGCATTATTTACTGGTGGAATTTTCCAAATTTTTTTTTCTTTTATAAAACCAAGTTTAACCAAATCTAAATCATTAGCAAGAATATAATTCATCATTTGAAGTCTTGCACTTTTTGGTAAAGAAAGAATACTTTTATCAGTTATTCGTACATGATAACCCTTAGACCCAGAAAAACTAATAATAAATGTCCTAGGATCTAATTTAAACTCCTTTTCTAAAAAATCAATAAGCCTTAAAGTATCTTCTTTTGCTTTATTTAAACATTCATCACAAGTCCACTGGGTTATTTCAGTAGGATTGTTACATTTTGGACAAAGAGTTAAATTTCCATAACCCCACTCCCCACAATTTGAATCCTTACACACCCAAGTGTTATGTCTATCATGGCAAGGTAAGTCAAAATCATCAGAGTCAAACTCATAAACAATATCTGAACCTTCCCATTGTTTAGTATTCATTGGACGTCTATCTGGAAAAGTAAAATAACTTGTAGAATATGAAATATGAAAAGGAGCAGTTATCCTTAAATATGTATTAAAAGCCTCTAAATTATTGAAAGATAAATGTCTTTGACTAATTTTTGAATGAAAAGTACCTATTCCAAATTCTCTTTTTGAAATATCAACTACGCATGAAACTGTGTTCTTTAAATAGTATTCTTTGAACTTTTTAGTTAAGTATCTTATTGTTTCATTTTCATTTGCATAAGACATATATAATATATATTAGTAAAAAGATATAAAAAGAATGTTATTTTTAAATATTATTAAATAACAACCTTAGAAACCCCATCATTTTCTTTATCTCTTTCAATTATAAATTTATTTGAATTTAAAGTCTCTAAAAGCTTTTGATCATGAGTTACAATAAATATTTGATCTACCAAATCAGGTAATTCTTCACCTAAAATCATAGCTAATGCTTCAACTGAAGAAACATCTAAATTATGTGTAGGTTCATCTAAAATTAAAAGGCCTAATTTTTTAGTTAAAATTAAAGAAATTGCAATTCTTATAGATAAAGACGCACATGCTCTTTCTCCACCACTTAAAATACCTTCAACTCTAATCCATTTGTTTTTTAAAGTTAAAACTTCTAAAATATAATCATTACTAGTATTAAGTCTTGCGGATAAATAATCCTTATAAGGATAAATTTTTGGCCAAATAATCGATAAAGCTTGATTTATATTATCAATTAAAATTTTTCTTAACTGTAATTGACTAATATCAATTGCTTTTAAAAAATAAGAAAGATCTTGTTTTTTATTAGAAATACTTTTCTGAGATTTTAAAATTTCATCTTTTTTTAAACTTAAAGTAGTATAATTATTTATTTGAGATTTTACTGTTAACAATATTTCAGAATAAATTTTTGATTTATCTTTTAAATCTTTTAAAATAGAATCAAAATTATTAAATTCAGAAAACACTTTTAAATATTTATCTTCATTATAATTAATTAAAGCAAGTTCTTTTTCAAGAGAAACTACTTTTAATTCAAGTTCATTTTTCTTTAAAATTAATTTAAAATATTCTTCTTTATTTAAAACCATTTTTTTTAAATCAGAAATAGTATTAACAATTACATCTAAATTAACAATTACAGGCACTAATGAAAGTTCTTTTTCAAAAGAAGACAATAAAGTTTTCTTATCTAAAACTATTTTATTAAATTCTAAAATCTGAGAATTAATAAATTTGTTTTTTTCAATGTTTTTTTCAACCAAAATAAAGTAATCCATTTCTTTTTGATTAATTAATAGTTGATTATTAATTTCAGTCAATAATAAATTTGTTTTATTTAAATTATCTTTTTTAGAAGATAACAATAAATTTATTTTTTCAACGGATAAATTTGTATCACAAACAGGACATTTAGAGTAACCTTTGCTTAATTCAGAAATAGATTTATCAATATCATTTATTTTAGATAAATATGAAATTTTAGTTTCTTTAAATAAATCTATTTTCTTTAATTTAGTGTTTTTTAATAAACTTAATTTTTCAAAAGAAAACTCTTCTTTAATTAAAGATAAATTTAAATATTTTATTTTATTTTCAGTAATACTAATTTCATTTTTATAAAATTTTGTTTTGTTTTCAATATCTTTTTTATTAATTGCAAATTTATTATTTTCATCTTGCTTTTGTTTATATTCAATTTCAAGCTTAGACAAGTTCTCTTTATCCGAAACTAAAGATTCTTTTGTGAATTTATCTAAATAAACTGATAAATCATTATTTAAATCAGATAATCTAGTTAAATTTGATTTATAATCTAAATTTATTTTTTCAAATTTTAATTTAATTTGCTTTAAATTATTTAAATTATCAGAGACTTCTTTAACTTTTGAATCAATAGAATTAATCTTTAAATTAACATCATCTAAAATACTAATAGATTGTTTTTCTTTATCTAAAAGTTCATTATAATTAATATTTGATAATTGGTCAATAATTTGATTAGACAGTGCATCTTTTTTATTTAATTCAATAGACAATACCCTATCAATATCCCTTGTTGCGACCTTTATTTTTTCAAAATGAGAAATTCCAAATAAATCATCAAATTGTTCTTTTCTTTTAGAAGGTACAATTTTTAAAAAATAATCAATTTCGTTTTGATGAGAATATACTACTTTGATAAACAAATTATAATCAATACCTAAAAGTTTAGATACAAACAAATCAACATCAGTTTTTTTAGGCCCAGCAATTAATTTATCTTCAAAATATAGTTTAGCAGAATTAGATTTATTTCCAGAATAAACTTCTCTTTCAATTAAATATAATTTATTTTCAAGTTCAAACTCTAGCACAACTTTAAAAAAATCCTTTTTAGAAGGTTTAAACATAATAGTTTCATCAAGGGATATTTTACGATTTGAAAGAGATGGATAAGTTCCATATAATGCATAACAAATAGCATCAACAATGCTTGATTTCCCAGAACCAATAATACCTAAAAGTATATTTGCACCTTTCTTAAAATCAAGTTTAGATTCTAAATGGGTTTTCCAATTTTCTAGATAAATTGATTTTATCATATAATTATATAATATATAAAAAAGAATAAAAAGAGCACTTAAAAACTAAATTACAAGTAGTGTCTAGAAAATAAATAAATCAACTTAATATTTAAATTAAATCCCAAAATATTATCTTTCAACACTAAATAAAGCTAAAATTTCAGCACAAAATTTAATTATATTATAAATTTTAAAATTTTGATTAATATATAATTCATTGAAAATCAATAATTTATTTTTATTTTTTTATTTTTTTAAATATTAAAAACTTATTATAACTATTATTTTAAAAATACAAAATTTTAACCAGACCAAAACATTTAAAAAACAACTATTATATAATTTATTTGATTAACTATGAATGATTTTAAAAAAATAATCAAAGATGAAAAAGCACAAATTTCTGCAGAAATGATAATATTAATTGCAGCAATAATTGCTATTGTTCTAGTAGTTATAACCCAACTTCAAAAAACAACAAACAAAGCAAGCAAAGCAGTAGACAATAAAGCAGATGATGTGTTTAAACAAATTAAAAAAATAAATTAAATACAAAAGAGGCTTTAGTGAACCAAAGAGCACAAGTCAGTTTAGAATATATATTAATTGCACTTTCAACTGTAATTGTCCTTTCACTTATTGTTTTTCAAGCAACAACACTTTATTCTAGAAATATTAAACAAATAGATAACAGAGAACTAAAAGATACTTATGAAAAAATTCAAAATGATCTTGATATTATTGAACTTACATCAAATTACTATAATGAAATAGTAGTTTATCCACAAACTTCTTGGACTTTTAAAAAAATAAATAATTTAGAATATAAGTTATACAATAAAGAAAAAGAATATCTAATAAAAACATCAGAATCAATTAATCTTAAAATTAAAAAAATAAACACAGAATCAATTATTATAATTAAAAAAGAAAATAAAAAAATATCCATAGAGTTAAAAACATGAACCTAAATAATTCAATTTCAAAAATATTGTTTATTGGAATTACAATCCATGAATTAGCACATATTTTTGCTTGCTTGATATTAGGTGTGAAAATTAAAAATATACAAATTTTTAGTTTCAATGAAGGTTATGTAGTACATAATGAATCAAGATCTTATAAAAATATAATAATTTCAATATTTCCTTTCTTTTTTAATTTATTAATTGCATATTTAGGAATTCTTTTATTAAAACAAGAAATTTCACTATTATACCAAATTATTATAATATGGATATCAATATCTGCAATTTTCTTTTCAATACCTAGTAAACAAGATGCAAGTAATATTTTTGCATCAATTAAGAAAAGTTATAGAACTAATCAATCTTTGTTTAAATGGTTTTATAAAATTTTATTATTACCCTTAACAATACTCATTTTAATACTTTCATGGGCATTTAAAATGCTTGATCAATCAATTATTGTAAGAATTGTCTTAATTTTCATTTGGTTTTATGTATTAATCATATTATGAGAAAATAATTAGTATTTTAATATTATCGCTTATATAATATATTAGCTAAGGGGGAGTTTTTAGTATGATTAAATTAATTATTAAAGATGTAAAAGAATTTCAAAAAAGTATAGACGCTATTGGTGTTTTAATAAACGAAGGTTTATTTACAATAGACGCTGAAAAAATGTTTCTTAGGGCAACAGATCCAGGACAAATTAGTCTTGTAGACTTTGTTATGCCAAAAGATGCTTTTGAAGAATTTTTAGTTGATATTAAAAATGAAGAAACAAATGTAACATTTGGAATTAATATAAATAATTTTTTACAAATATTAGCTCACTCCTCAAGCGATGATAAACTTATGCTTGAAATAAAAGATGATAAATCTTTTATATTAATTGAACTTATTGGAAAATCAAAAAGAAGTTTCCATATTCCATTAATTGATGTTTCAGAACAAGAACAACCATTACCAAAGATACAATTTGATGTTACTGTTCAAATTCCATCAGATCAATTACTTGCAGGAATTAAAGATGCTAGTCTTTTCAGTTCACACATTACTATTAAAGTTGAAAATAACAAATTATTTTTAGAAACACAAAGTAGTAAAGGTAAGTTTAAACAAGAAATTGAACCAGATAATTCAAATTTAATAATATCAGGAAGTAAAGCAAAAGCAATGTATACTCTTGATTACTTACAAAATATGATAAAAAATGCTAAAAGTGAAATAACATTAAAAATTAAAGATGATATGCCACTTGAACTTAACTACACAATCGGTTCATCAGCAATAAGATACTTTTTAGCACCAAGAGTTGACAACGAATAGTTTTAAACAAAAACTATTCTTTCTTTTTTTATTTTAATAAAAATTAATTAATAGTTATATTTACTTCAGTTTATACTGTTTATTCAATATCATCATTGACATCCAAAGTAATATTATATATTTTATAATATTCTATATTATATTTAAATTAAAACCACCAATTGTATAAAAAAAAATTTCTACTTTTTATAAGATTATTTAAAATATATTTTAATAATATTTTATTATATAAATTTTTAAAAACACTATATTTTAGAACAAAAGTTAGATGATAAAAGTATTTTATTTTATCCGAATATTTTTTATACTTATACCTACATAAATTTATTATATATAATTATATTTTATTTATAGCCAACTGACGGATACTTTATAGAAAGATTAAAACTAGAAAAAGTTTGAAAATATATATTATACGATATTAATCACAACATTAATATTAAATATTCTGTCTAAGGAGTAATAATTTATGGGTAAGATAATAAAATTTATTCCAAAACATCGTGAAGTAAAAAAAATAAAACAAAAAAAACCAGGAAAAAAAGTTAATATTATAAAAATATCTGAAAATAAAAAAAAAATTATCACTACACTTTTTAAAAATCACAAACTAATAAATTGTGCTGAATTAAATAAAACAAAAAAAATAATTGCATTTAAATTATTATATAATAAAAAGTATCAAATAGAAATAGTTACAAGATTTAATAAAATACAATTTGGTTTTAATAAATTTCATAAAAGTCTTGAACACTTAAAATATACAAAAAAAGAACAAAAAAATTCTCTTAAAAAAGTAATAAACCTTTTTAATGAATATTTAGAAAATTCAAGAAATATTGATGAATTTATAAAAAGTTTAATATTATTTGATGATGCATTTTATGCTGGTAATGAAAATGCTATTGAAAAAGTGTATAAAGATATTGATTAAAATAAAGATTGATTTAGATAAAAATTTAAATTTAGATCTAATTTTTATTTTACTTTTTATAATAATTCTTTACTAAAATTAAGAATTATCAATCGAACATTACCTTTTCCTTCATCAACTTTATTTAAAGTAATAAATCCTAGTTGTTTAAACTTTAAAAGATACCGTCTTAAAGTTCTTTCAGAAATATTTGGAAATAATTTATACACTTCAATAGTTTTCATATCATTTTCAAGAGATTTTAGCAAATTAAACTCTTCTTTAGATAAAGAACCTACTTTTTCATTAATTTTAATTGAATCTATTAATGAAGAAGATGCTAATAGTATTTGTTTAGTAATTTTTAATAATCCTTCTCTCTCTGATTCCTTTGCAGCTTTATATAACAAGTCAATTGCAATTCTAGCGTCACCAGATCTAATAGCAGCATAGCCAGCAATATAACCTATTAAATCAGCTGAAATTGATTTTTCTAAAAGCCCATATTTAATTCTTTCTTCTAATATTTTTTTTAAATCTTGAGAAGTATATTTTTTAAACTCTAAATCCTGTAAAAACAAAGAACTTTGTGTTCTTAAATCTAAATTTAATATGAAAGATTTGTTATTTGTAACTAAAAGTAATGTGAAATATTTATTATTATATGAAAATCTTGAAAGATCATATAACAATGCAGATAAATCCTTATTATTTAATTTATCAACTTCATCTAAAATTATTACTGGTGAAAAAGTTGATTTTGAAAACAATTCTTTTATTCTAGTCCACAATTCATCAATAGCAAGCCCACGTCTAGGCATAATACCACCAAAAAAAGCAACTATTTTTGAAAGTACTGAAAATCTAGTATTATCTTGAATACAATTTATATAAATGTATTTTGCTTTTAAAGAATATTCAGATAATTCATTTAATACAAAATTAGATACTAAAGTTTTGCCTGTTCCTGGCGGACCATGTATTAAAAAATTATTAGCTTTTTTATTTAAAACTAAATTCTTTAATGAAAAAGTTAATTCTTTTAGTTCTTTTTCTCTAGAATATATATTTTCTGGTAAATATTCAGGATAAAATACAGATTCATTTAAGAATATAGATTGCTCTATATTCTTTAATTCAGAAAAAATATTCTTTTTTGAAACAGACATAAAAGTATAATGAATGGTTTAGTTTAAAAATATTATTCTTTAAAATAAAAACACTAGTTTTATCTCGGACAAGAGGTCCCCTCGAAAATCTATATAGAATATAAAAACCTAGTTATTTTATTAATTAAAAAAAACTAAAAGGTGATGAATAATGCAAATGTTATATAGACAAGAACTAGGTAATTTTGAAACAAAATTTCTAACAAATATTAAAAACACACTTTTAAAAAGAATGGAAATTGGTCAAATAACTAAAAACCATAACAATATGTTAATTGATGTGTTAAGTGAAATAGACTATAGAAGAGTTATAAACAGCTAAGAATTAAATAAAAAGAAATATAAGTGTTATGTAGTTATATTTATATACATGAAAAGGAATCAAAAAGCCTTTGCATCTATAATAATCCTTTTATTTATACTCTTTTTTTTATTTATAACTATTAACAACAAAAACCAAAATATAACGGATTTTATAATTATTAAGCAAGTAAACACCCAAAAAGAAACAACCTACTTAAATTTTGAAACAATTTTAAATAACACACTTAATGGCTGTGAAGATAATGTAGTTTTAATCAAAGAAAACATTTTAAAAAACAGTTACGATTATACTAATAAAAATAACTTTTTCATACAAAACACAGTTACAAAAAAAATAAATAAAATTAATCTCACATCTTTTAATAAAATTATCAAAGTAATTGTGTATAAGCCAACAAAGAACATTATCATAAAAGAAATTCATTTAACCAATGGAATTTTAAGAAACCAAAAATTAGGTTTCAATATTACATCTAGAAGATATTCAGAAATTTTTTTATTTCCAGAAAATTATTTTTTAAGAAAGGTGATTTTTTGTTAATTAAAAATAAAGGGATAATATCTTTAGAATTTTTACTATCATTACTAATTATTCTTTTAACATTAACTATACTGATAACTGTAAATGTTTATTTTAAAGAAAAAATTACAAATACAAATAACGAAGAAACAAACTTAGAACTATGCATTTTAAAAAATCAAATAATTGAAATAAATAATGGAGAATTAAAACAAAATGATTGTAAAACAATCAAAAGCACAAATAATGATTCTTGATGCTTTAATGTTTATAATTTTAGTTTTATTAGTAATAATAATTCAAACAAACATAATTATCAATTATCAAAATAATAACAATTATTTAGAACAAAAAACTAATTTTTTAAAAAATGACTATTTAATTGACATTTATATTTTAGATTGTAATTTTTTAGGTTATTTTAACCCCCAAACACAAAAATGCAGTTCCAATGTTATTGAAATAAAAAATATTAATAAACTACCAACTAATTTTTGTAAAATTAGTATAGATAACAAACAAATATTAAATAAAAATAAAAATATTATTGAAACACATACAAGAGGAGTTGTTTATAACAGTACTTTTTCTATACTAGAGGTAGCTTTTTGTGAAACCTAAAGGAATTGTGTTTACAATAGATGCAATATTAGCACTAACCTTTATTGCTGTACTTGGTTTAGTGCTGTTTGTACCAATAACTGAAGATACAAATAAAATTGAAAAAGTTATAATTAACAACAAAATATCAGATCTTTTACTAACCACCCAAACCTTACAAATAGATCAAGTTCAGGAACTGAAAAATAACTACTTAAAATTATTTTCAACAAGAAAAGGATATATAAAAATTAATAATCAAAAAACAGAAATAAACTACCTAAATTCAAATAAGTACAAATTAATTACCCAAAACATAAGATATATTAATAGTTCTAATAAAGAAATATATATAGAAATAGGAGTGTACTATTAATGTTTTATATAATTGGAATTGGACTTACTTCCTCACAAATAACCCTTGATGCTAAAAATGCAATTAAAGATTCTAATGAAGTATATATTGATAATTATACAAATATTCTTTCAAAAGGCGATATTGAAGAACTTGAAAAAAAATTAAATAAAAAAATTACACAACTAAACAGAATTGAACTAGAACAAGAAAAAATATACCTAAAAGATAAATCTGCTCTTTTAGTTATTGGAAATCCTTTTTCAGCAACAACACATTACTCTTTATTAGAAGAACTTAATTTAAAAAAAATAAAATATCAAATAATTGCAGGAATTTCAATTTTTAATTATAGAGGATCATTTGGATTATATGAATATAAGTTTGGCAAAACAGTATCTATTGTTTATCCTGAAAAAAATTATTTTCCTACAAGCTTTTATAACCTAATACTTAATAATTTAAAAATAAATGCCCACACTTTATGCCTACTTGATATTAAAGTTTTAGAAAATAGATTTATGAGTGTTAAAGAAGCTTGTGAAATTTTAGATAAAATAGATAAACAAAAAATACTTGAAAATAAAATTTGTGCACTGTTATCAAAAATGGGTGCAAAAGATAAAAAAATTATTGTATTTAAATTTAAAGATTATAAAAAATTAAACTACGAACAAAAACCTCAAAGTCTAGTTATATGCGCAAACTTAAACGAATTTGAAAATATGAGTATTAATGAATACAAAATTTAAAAAAATCATTATTTGGGATATAGGAGGAGTAATTTCACTTGCAAAAAACCCAAAAGAAAGAAATAAAAAAAATATAACTAATTCAATTAATGCATTATGGGGAAAAATAAAATTTATTAATACTGATGATAAAGAAATTTACCTAAAATTTAAAGAAATTTATTTTAAATCATCAAGAGGTAAAATTAATAAACAAGAAACAATTAAAAAATTATCAAATATATTTAAATTAAATCAAAAAGAAACAAAAAAACATCTTACTAATATTATTGAAAAAAATGTTGTTGAAAATAAAAGATTAATTAATTTAATTTTAAAATTAAAAAAGAAAAAATATAAACATGGAATATTATCAACTCAATGGAATATTACAAAAGATATTGTAATACCAAAAAAATATAATAAAATATTTAATAAACAAGTAATTTCCAATATTGATAAAATAACAAAACCAGATTTAAAAGCATATAAACTAATATGTAAAAAAATGAAAACAACTTTAAAAAATGTGATTTTTATGTCGGTCACAAATTTCTTTTGGATCAGTTCCCATACCTTCTATGGTAAAAGGAACTGTTCTTGTACAAATATTTCGATCAAGTTTACAAGTGCCTTGCACTATTATTTTTTTTGTATCTTCAAAAACACCATCTGTTTCATTAAGAGTTATATCT
>CAZQEL010000019.1:0-16112 GCA_964591795.1 uncultured archaeon
TTTTTTATCCATAATAAGATAATTTTTATGAATATATAAAATTAATTATAATAATTAACACTCAGAGAAAGGGGCATCTATATTAATAATATCATTTCCTCTCTTTAGCATGTATTCGCGAAAAATACCCTCAGAATTTTTAAAAGCAAGATAGTAAGGCAAATCCATATCTATTCTGGAACTTACTCTCCCTACAGCGAAGGATTCTTTTATTTTAAAACCAAATTTATTATAAAAATTAACATTATCCTCAGAGCAATCAAGTATTATTTTATAACAATCTCTTTTCTTTGAATAATTGATTATTTCTTTTATTATAGATCTACCTATTTCGTTTCTTTCATATTTTTTATTTGTTGCAAAATCCTCTATATGTGCAGCAATTCCACCTTCACTTATAAATTTTGGTTCTATAAGCACAGTTCCTGTACCAATTATTTTATTTTTATTGTTTATGGCAACAAAAATATGACCATCAATTAAATTTATTTTTTTTAAGATATCTTTTGCTTTATCTAAACTTATATTTCCAACAGCCTTCATATTTCCTAAAGTTGTAAAAAAACCTTTAAAATCATTATTTAAGTCATCTTTAGTTAATTCTTTAATTTTATAATCTTGCATATAAATTCACTTTAATATTATTTTTCAATAGTTATGCACTTTACAGGACAAATATCTGCTGCTTGTTTATTACATCCAACTTCTGCTACTTCAGTTTTAATTGGTTTTGGTTTTTCACCTGAAAATTTCCAATTATCAGGACAAACAGAAGTACAAGCACCACAACCAATACATGCATCATAATCTTGTTTTATTTTAACTACCATGTTAATACCATCCTATAATTTATATAAAAATTAAAAAAATCTTTATAAAAAAATAATAAATAAACACATATTTAAATATATCTATCTACAATATTTTATTATATATTATAAACAAAGAAGTAGAATATGGATCAGACAAAAATACCTAGAAAAACACCTGGTCAATTGTATAGTTCAATATCTGTAGAATCAAGAGATTTTTCTGAAAATGATAATAAACTTTCTAAAAAGATAGAAAATGCATATGTACTTTTTTGTAAAAACATAAATAATAGATTTCCTGGACTTGGTAAAGGCAGTAAATATGATGAAAAATTACAAAATTCAGTTGATTTTTTAAAATGGGATTTAAAACCAGAAGAGTATTTTGCAGCTTATAAATTTACTCTCTTTACAGGAGTATTATTAACAGGAATTATAATATTATTAGCTTATTCTTTTGTACTTCCAAAAATGACAGCCTTGTTTGGTAGTTCAACATTACCTCTTTTAATAACATTTGGTGTACCACTTGGATTATTTATTTATTGTCTTGATTATTTTAAAAATTATCCACAAAGAAAAGTAAATTTAGAAAAAATATATGCCTTAACTTTTGTTCCTGAAATTTTAGGTTATATGATAATGTCTATGAAACTTGTACCTAATTTAGAAAAAGCAATTGAGTTTGCATCAAGTCATGGACATGGAAAAATAGCTGAAGATCTAAAAACTTTATTATGGGAAGTAAAGGTTGGAATTAAAAGTAGTGTTGCAGAAGCAATTGATGAACTTGCATATAAATGGGGAGATATTTCTCAAGAGTTCAAAAAATCTTTAATGAAGATTAGATCAAGTGTAATTGAAATATCTGAATCTAAAAGATTTCAAATTCTTGATCAAACAATGGAAGACACATTAACTTCTATTAAAAATAAACTTGAGGATTATGCAAGAAGTCTATCTCAACCAGCAATGGTTATGTTTTATATGGGTATTTTACTTCCTTTACTTTTAATTATTATCTTACCGGTTGGTTCTGCATTTTCAAATTCAAATCTTGCAAGACCAATTTATTTAATTTTAATTTATAATATTGCAATACCTATAGGTTGTTTGGTTTTTGCAAGAAAGGTTGTAAGGGAAAGACCAATAACATATATTCCTCCTAAAATTCCAGATAACCATCCTGATATTCCTCCAAAAAATACAATTGTTTTTAAAAATTTTAAAATTAATATTTTTGTATTAATGATAATTGTTGGAACTATTTTAATTGGATCAAGTCTTTTTTTACAAAATAATTTTGGACTTACAAAACATAATCTTTTAGTAAATGAAGGATATATACTTGAAGATGGTAAAGTTAGTGATGCAGAGTTTATGTGTACCACTGAAGAAATATCTCTAAAAGTAACTAATCCAAACTTAAAGTGTGCTACTGAAAGGGATTTTTGGTTAAGACCTGAAAATAACACAACACCTTATTATATTATTTATGGAGTACTTCTTGCAATAAGTCTTTTAATTTCAATTTATCTTTATGGTACAAATATATATAAAAGAAGAGTACAGGTTAAATCTCAAAAAATGGAAGTAGAATTTAAGGATGCCTTATATGTAATTGCAAGTAGGCTTGGAGAAAACAAACCAATTGAAGAAGCCTTAAAACATACTAAAAATTTTTTATCAAAATCTTTAATAGCTCAAGACGTTTTTGCAAAAACTTTGGATAATATAAGAATTATGGGTCTTACTTTAAAAGCATCTTTATTTGACCCTAATTATGGAGCTTTAAAAAATAATCCATCAAGATTAATAAATAGTGCTATGTTATTAGTAGTTGATTCTGTACAATTAGGGGTATCTGTTGCTGCAAAAACTTTAATGTCCTATTCTATGCAACTTAGAAATACTGATGAAGTTTCAAAAATGTTAACAAATTTAATTTCAGATATTACTGGAACATTAAATAGTATGGCAAAGTTTATTGCACCAATTATTTTAGGAATAACAACTGCTCTTCAAAGAATAGTTATGTCCACTTTAAATTCTATTGCCTCAAGTAACATAATGCAGGATATGGATGGCATGGTAAGTGGAATTAAAGAAGGAATAAATGCCTCAGGTATGGGTAATTTAGACGTTAGTAGTGTTTCTGGTTTAGGAGCATCAATTGATCCTACAAATATTGCACAGTTTGCTAATTCCACAACTTTTTTAATTATTGTTGCTATCTATGTAATACAAATTGTAATAATTATTGTTTATTTTACAACTATGATAGAACAAGAAAATTTAATTTTAGCAAAAGTAAGAATTGCTCAAACTCTTCCAGTTGCAACAATTTTATTTATTATGACAACTATTTTTGCAAACATGATTTTTTAAAAAAAAAGAATATTTATGATTATTAAAAATAAAAAAGGACAAGCTTTTGAAGCTTATAAACTTTTAATTGCATTTGTAATTGCAGCAGCTATACTTGGTATAATTGCAGTTATGATTTCAAAAACAAATAATCAAGCAGTAGTTATTAGTTATCAAAAAATAGAAAATTCATTTTCATCAGCAATAAATAGTCCAATTATAAGTATGGAAAAACCTTTTGTTGTTAAGGATGTTTTAATATCTGGAATTATAAGTTATAATAGATTTGAACAACTTGGTAATATTGAACCTGGGTGTTTTGGATTAATTACGGGACCTGGAATAACAAAAGAAGCATATGGTGCAATGATTGAAAAAAAATACTTAAAAACAGATATTTATTTTAGATGTGGTTTAGGGGAAATGAATGATAGTTTAATTCCAAATGATATTTGGCCTGGTGTAACTAATTATGAACCATTTGATCAAGACCCAACAATTCTTTGCGAAAAACTTTTTTGTGTAATGTATATTAACAAAATACCATCAGATTATACACCTTAAATAATGAAAAATATGAAAAACAATTGGACTAGAAACATAAAATATTTTATAATTGCAATCATTATACTTATTCTTGGTTATTTTTTCGGAATAATTATATTAGGTATTATTGCTATTATTATATTATTAATGTCAATTTTATTTGTAATTTCATTAATATTTCATAAATCTGTTGATTTATTTTTAAATAAAAAAATAAAATTATTTATTAAAATGTTTTTTTCATTAGTAGTTTCATATGGGTTTATTTTAATTTTTTGGAATTTTATAAACAAAGTAAAAAGTACAAATATAAAGATAATGCTTATTTGGGCAATTACCTCTTTTATATTTGGATCATTATGGAATATATTAGTTATTAAAAAGAAAGTAAGTTATAAAAATAAAGTTTTTGATTATATAGAGGAAAAGTCAGGCCTTAACATAAGAGATATATTATTTATGATAATTATTCCTGTTATTTTTACTATCTTTTTAAGTATTTTAAAAGGTTTTATAATAATTTAGCATTAAACAATAAAAAAAAAGATTTAAATATCTTTTGTACTTTAAAATTAATAGTTTTTATTAATATTTAAACATTGAGGTGAATTTAAAACATGAAATTAATATATTTAAAAAAAGAAAAAAGACAAACATTTGAAAAAGGACAAGCGTTTTCAACTTTTCAACTTTTAATAGCAGCTGTTGTTGCTTTAGCTTTACTTGGTGTTTTAATGCCAATTATAAGTAATATTAATCCTGGAACAGGACGTGTAGTTGATGCATTAAATGAAAGAATAAATACTCAACAAGATCAACCTGGAACTTTAAGTTTAACAGACGATTTAAAAATATCTGGTAGTAAAGATCCTTATATTTCTACAGCAACTGTAACTAAAGGAACTGGTATGGATGCAAAACAAGTTTTATTCATGACAAATGGATATACTACTGATTTTAGTACAACTGGTCCTATTTTAGAAATTAAAAATCAAAGTACAATTACATATAAATTTGGAGTTTTATGTCAAACTAATGTAGATGCATTAAATGATTCAATAAGCAATTATTCAAGTGTAATAAAAGATACTACTTTAGATGGTAGTTTTGATGCTGAAGATATTAGAGTGTGTGTAATTTTCCCTGTTAAAAAATAAATTTGATTAATTATGGCTATAATTAAAGAAAAAATAATTAAAATCTTAAAAGATAACAAAGGACAAGCTGAGTCTAATACTATTTTCTTTTTAATTATAGCTGCAATTGTTGCTATTATTTTAATTGCAGTTGTTAAACCAATGTTTAATAAATCAGTAAAAGCTTCTGCTAGGCAATCAAATTTGCCTGCTCAAACACCTATAACTTAATAAGCATCTTATTTTTTAATTTAATATTTTTTTTTAAAAAGAAAACCATTTAAATACTTCTTGTAATATCTTTATAATATATGTATCCACTTAAAAAAGATAAAGCACAAGTAAGTGCTCCTTTTGAATTATTAGTTGCAATAATTGTTATGTTATTTGTAATTATTGCAGGTAATTATGCTTTAAAAAATCTTTCTGAAAATACTTGTCTTGGAAACAAAAGACAGGATTTTAGTAATCTAATTTCTTCTTTAAGAGAGGTTGTTTTAGGTTCAGACTTAGCATATAGAACAATTGATTTTAAAACAAAAGCATGTTATAGTCAAGAATATGAAAAAACAATACTTAAAACTGTCCAAGATAAAGTAGTTTGTGAAAGATACTGTGGGTCAGGCACAAGTTGTATATTATTATATTATTCTTATATTGATGAAGCAAAATATGAATATAAGTATCCAATTCAACCAATATGTACTTATCTTTCAACTAATTTAGTTTTTGGAACTGCGCAAGAATGTATTACAGATAGTACTGATAGTACCTTTGAAGCAATTGATCCAACTACGGAAAATATACCCTTAGGAAGTTATAAACTTTTTAAAATTTCAAGTAGTTCAGATAATGTAAACTATAGAGTTTGTATGGTGAAAATCAGGTGAAAAAATAAATGTTTGAATTCACATTATCAAAAGTAAATATGTTAATTTTTGTAACTGCAATTGCTGTAGTTGTAATTTTTTTTATGAATACTTTAAATGATAATCTTAAAACACGTCAAAGTTATGAAACAGCTTATAAGATTGGTAAAGAAGTTAAATCATTGATTGATTCAGAAAGTTATTGTTCAGTTAAATTTATTGATATTCCAAGAACCATTAAAATTAATGAAGGTTCTTCTTTAGGATACAAACTTGGTTTTCAAAATTATGCATTATATGATCAAAATTCTCTAATTGTTTATATTACTGACATTAAAGAAAAAAAAATATTAGGAGCATATAATTTAGATTATAATGGAATAATTAAATATTATACTTCAGAATATGATATAGCAAAGTATATTTTTAACCCAAATAACGATGATAAAATTTTTTTTGATCCTAGAAAAGTAAATGGGAATGAATCCAAAATAATGCTTATTAAAAATGTAAAAGATGATATTAAAACATATCATGTTATACCTTGTGAAAAAAAACAAAGTATATATTCTTGTAAATTATATGTTTGTGGTGATGGTTCAAATAATTTAGATATATCAGATATTAAATGCCTTCAGGATTTTTGTGTTCAAAATATTACTTAAAAAATAGGAAAATAAATTAAATGATTAAAACAAAAAAAGGATTTATTGGAGCAATTGGAGATGATCTTCCTAGTTTAATTCCAATATTTATGGGTTTAGTAATTTTTTTTGCTGTATTTTTAGGTGTATTTAATAGTTATAATGCTAAAAATAAAGTGTATAATATTAATCAAGAGGCTATTGAGATTTCAATGCAATTAAAATCAGATCCTGTTATTGTTAATTATAATCATTTTCTGGAAAAATGTGGAAAAATAAAAACAACTAAACATTGGGATGCTTTTTTAGTGGATTTACCTTTAGATACAGAATATTATGAGTCAATAAGTATAAATGATATATCAGATAATGGTTATGAAAATTTTGTAATTAAAAATATAGATGAATTTAATATGGACAATTATTATATTTGTAATATTGATCAAGATCTTTTAGATGAACTAAAGGATCCAAATAAAAGAATAATTAATTATTTATATCCAGTAACTCTTCAAAGAGATAATGGATATACTACACCTGCAAGACTTTACATTTTAATATGGGATTAAAATAAATATGAATTTAATAAAACAAATTAAAGGTCAAGCTGCAATGACAGACTCTTTATTTTTTTTAACTATAATTGTAGCGCTTTGTGTTTTATTATTTAATTTTTCTGCAACATATGGAGAAAGAACAGATTTTGCAATAAATAATCTTTATTTTAAAGAATATACAAATTCAAGTCTTAAGGCTATTTTTTATACAGATATTCCTTTAAATTTTACAAAGGACATAAATAGTTTAGAAACTGATTATTTAATTACAGCATTAAAAAGTGATTTCTTACCTGATAGAAAAATAGGAGATAGTGACATTAATTCTTTAAGTAATGGAAATATAAGAGATCTTTCTAAATACAATCTTTTTTATACAATTAAATCATTAATGTATCCATTACCAAATTATGATTATTTATATTATATACAAGAAATAGATACAACAAATTTTATTTATTTTATGTTAAAAATAAATGAAGTTAATGATAATAAAATTATTTCTAGATATTATTTATGTGAACCATTAAGTATAAATCCGATAAGAGCTTTGGTTCAAAATGCAAATAAAATATATTCTTCTTCAACTCCATTAGTTTTTAAATTTAAAGAAAATTCTGGTCAAAATGAAGTAAGAACTGTTTCTAATTTAACTATTTGGCCATCTACAAATAGTATTAATGATGAAATTATAACAAATACAAAAATAGAAAATAGTGTTAATTTAAAATGTAAAGAATATATTGAAGGACCTTAAAATTTAAGGCCTAAATCATCTTCATTATTAGTATCATCTAACTCATCATCATCATCATCTGTTAATAAAGCATGCATTTCTGATTTTTTAGTTTTTTTCTTAGTTTTTTTAATTGTTTTTGATTTTTTAGAAATTGATACTTTTGCTTCTTTTTTCTCTTTAGCACTTGCAACTGAATTTCTTATATCTTCATTTTCAAGTTGAACAAAAACATCTTCAACTAATAATTTCACACCATCATAATCTACAGGCACATCATTTTCTTTTGTTGCTCTATAATGTTTACTGTTTTTTATGGTTTGTTCAATTTTTTTCTTTTTAAAATCATAAAGAGTATCATCATTTTTTACTTGATTATAGATTGCATCTGTAATAGCATCTATATTAGGTGAGATAATTTCAGATAGATTTTCTAAAACTGATTGTATTTTTTTAGTTTTACCTGTAGTATTTGATTTTTTACCATTAATATTAAGAAGACTTTTTACAGGTTTTTTAGAATTTGATGATAATTTATAATCACTTGTATACGTTTTAGAGCTATTTGAGTTAGTAGGCAAATCAGAATAAACAATGTCACCGTTTTCTTTATATTGTCTATAATGCCTTCTTTCTCGTCTAGGAATTTTATTTGAGTCCATATTTTACATATCCTTCATAATTATAAATATATCTATATAAAATAATATATATAATAAACCTTTTAAATCTTTCAATTAACTATTATATTATAATATAGACACTTTATATTTTAAAAGAGGACTTAATGTGCAAAATATACTAACTATAATTTTAAATTATATTTTAATGATATTAAAAGTGATAGGTATATCCTTTTTGTGTGCATTACCTTTTTTCATAATAATTAAGCTTTTAAACAAAAAATATTTAAAACTTAAAAAGAAAACAAATCAAATTATTTCAGTTTCTATTATTTTTTATATAATTAATGCAATTATATTAATTTTAATTTATTTTGTTCCAATTATAGGAACTGCTTTTAAAACTATGACAACAATAAATATCGTTGTCTTTTTTATATATCATATAATACGATTATTATTAATAAATATTCTTTTAACAGGAATATTTATGATTCTTTCATTAATAACCTTTGCAATCTATGATAAATTAAATAAAAAAAATAATTTTACATTAATAAAAAGTTTAACAATAACAAATATAATCTGTTTTGTTTTATTATTAATTTTTCCAAAAATAATAGCTATAATTATATATTTAATATATTTATAAAAAGATGATAAAATATGAATACAAATAAATTAATGTCAATATTTTTTTTAATATTAATGATAAATGGAATTTTTGCATCGTCAATTGATCCAACAAGAATTGATACAAAAAATACTTTGAATTTTGCAGATGCTGCAGTTCCAAATCAATATACTTCAAGTCCTAATTTATCTTCTTGTTATACTGAGGAGTTATCTCCTGAAGCAGTTGAACGTATATGGAATGATATACTGGTAAAGGGGTTTACAGTTGATACCCTTACAAGTAATCAACCAGCAGACATCACACGTGAAACTTTAGAAAAAAGTGATGTTATAGTTACTTCACAGGATACAAAGAAAGATGATGTTGTTGGTAAAACAACAATGCCAAATCAAGTTATTAATCCTTTAGAAATACCTACAGTTTTAGGACAAGTTTGTTATGGACCTTTTTCTCAAGGTCTTAATCTTGATAAAACACTCAGAGTTGGTAGATGTGAAGGAGATGTAAACTCAGCATGTTATCTTCAAAATGAAGGTCTTTTTAGACAGAATGGAAGATATGGTTTTTTTGATCAAACATATTCAATAGGTAAAGATATATTAGATATGATAGGTGTTAAAAAATTAAATCAAATTGGTAATGAAATAATAGACCCAACTCTTGATTATAATTCAAATGTAGATTTAGGATTATTTACTGATATGTCCTATGAAGAATTAGCTGAATTTAGAAGTTCTCAGTTTACTAATAATGATCTTACAGAAATACAAATAACAAGACTTAATTTAATTTTAGATGATGCTATTCAAAATAGTATTATAACAAATTCTTTTAATGCAAGTATGGAAAGTACTTGTAATTCTGATAATTGTTATATAAACATGTATTCTTTATTTGATAAAGTATTTAATCAATATTATTCTGCAGATTTAGTGTTTACTTCAATTTCTCCAATGCTATGGAAGTTTACAAGTAAAATATTTAATAAAATACCACTTCCTAAAAAATTAATTACTGAAAATAAAAATGGTTTTAATTCCATTAGAGGTAAAAATGGATTTTTAGATAATCTTTTAAATAAAAATATGAATCCAGTTCAATCTGCATTAAGCAGTTATAAATTAAATAAAATTACAAAAAATATGGATGTTTATATTGATGGACTTGCTAAAAGTAATAAAACAATAACAAAAACAATTAATAGATATAATCTTAAACCAGAATTTGATAAATATCTTGAAGCATTAAATTCTAAAAAAAATATTGATACTATAAAAAATGAATTTTTCCAAACTGGTACTTTTGCAAAACTTAATAAAGCAAAACAAAGAGTGTTTATGCAATCTGTAATGGAATATGAAGGGAATATTAAAGCAGTAAGAACAATACATGATATAACTTCAAGTAATATTGATACTATTTTAACTGGATCAAATGCTAGAAAAATATTAATGGATAAAACAAAAACTATGGATGATTTCTATGGTTCATTAACAAAAGAACAATATGATAATGTACAAATTGAAGTTTTAAGATCAAATAAACTTAATAAAGAATTTTCTGGATACACAAATAATAAATTTAAATGGAAGGATGGTGCAGAAGATATTACTCTTTTAAAAGAAAGAGGTAAAATTATTGCAGGCGAAGACGAATTAATGAATAAGGTTAGAATGAAAAATGAAGTTAATCCAATAGAACTTACAAATTCAAGTAAATTTGGTGATTTAATTGAAAAGGGAAATGGTGGAATTGGAGCATATGAAACTCAAAATGTAATTGTAAATTTTGCAGATGGTCCTCAAACCATAAAAATGATTGTTCCTTATAAAGAAACAGTAGGTGCAGTAAACCCAGTAAATTATGCAAATATTGCTAACTATAATTCAGCAGACATTTTAATTGATTACACTTCAAAAAAAGGAATTACAAAGCAAGTAAGAGGATCATTACTTGATATTTCAGATGTAGATCCTGGATTAGGAATTACAGCAAAGAGTGTAAGTGAAAAAGCAGTTATTGCTGCAGATATGTCTAAATATGGAATAGATCCATTAGAAGTATCACTTGGTTATATGGATAAACTTGGTATGAAAAAAATTAAAGATGCTGAAAAAGTTACAGAAGGAGTTACAAAAGTATTAACTGACCAAGGATGGGCAACAGGTAGAGGTCTAAATTATATTAATCAAAGAATGAAACAACAACATATAACAGAATGGAGTAAAAAACCATTTAATATGATAAGTAATTCCGCTAAAGCATATCTTTATAATTTTGCATATTGGCAATTTAAAACAGCAGGTACTACACTTGGTGGAGCTTTAGATAAATACAGTATGTTTAGAGTTCCAGAAACATACACTTCAATAATTTTTAAACATGGTACTTCTGGAGAAATATACAATGATTCATATATTGATTTCTTTGTAAACGATGGATCTGATCAGGGTGATCTATTCATGAAATATTTCAATTCCTTAATTTTTTGGATGGTAAACATACCAAAAGAAGCACTTGAAAATACAGAATGGGAAACAACCCAAGGTGTGTCAAACTGGATGACAAATATTACAGAAGGACATATAAGAAGAAGTTTTACAAATGATATTGCAATTTTCACAGATTCTTTTAATAATGGGTGTAATACGGCATCATGCCAAATAAAACTTGGAGATTCAACTCTTCTTGAAAATACAACTAGAAAAAAATCAGTTGATTCAAATATTAGTCAAAATACTGAAATTAATTCTAAATTAGATATAAGTTATTTGACTGGAAATAGTATTAAAACTACAAGTTATTTATTAGAAAATACATCCGAAGAAAATATGGATGATTATGGTCAAACATTAATAGCTTTCTCACATCATACAGATTATGATGGATCTATGGGTGGTTCAACAACACAGGATTCAGTTAATTTACTTGCTGCACAAAAACAAGAAGATACATGTTCAGCTAAGCTTAGAAATTTAGAAGTTATGGGAGTTCCAATTGGTTGGACAAACACATGGACTGATAAATCATATAGAGCAGGTTTAGTTGCTGCTGGATTTTCAAATATTGCATACTATGCTTTAAGTGCACCACAACATGGTATAATGTTAGGTGCTGTATTTGGTGATGTTATACCACAAGTAACAATCGTACCTCAAATATATAACTGTGTAGATGATGAAGAAGGATATTATACACATTTCTTTGTTGCAAAAGAAGAATTTGAAAGAATAGAGAAAGATCCTAAAAATAAAATAGGAGATGTAATTTCAAAAGGAGCTGATTCTGTACAAAAAACATTAACAAATGTTACTAAAAATACAGAACTTCAAAACTCAATTACAAAAACAACTGAAGAAGTTAAAAACTTTGCAGAAACAAAAATTAAAGATAACCCAATAATGCAATCAAGAATAGAAACTCAAGGAGATACATCAGCTTCATTAAAAGGAAAACTTTTCTTTTTTGAACTAGGTGCATCATCAACTTGTAGAGCAAGTGGATATAATGACAAGGGTGTAGAACAATTAATTGATTCAAAATTAGGAGAAACCTTAGTTATTGATAAAGAAGAAGGAACCATATCAATTGTTGATAAAGATGGAAATATTAAAGAAATTATAGGTGTTGAAAATAAAGATTGGGTTAGATTAATTGCAACAAATTTAGGTATACCAGCTAAAGTTATTCCCCATAGTTTATCTTACATACCAGTACCTGATACAAATACACCTTTATTTAACATGGATGTTTTTGGTAATTTAAAAATAGAAGATATTGATTTTTTAAATTGTTTAAAATCAAATTATTTTGAACAAACAGGTCTTGAAATGACAGGTAATACTCTTACTGATTATTTAGGATCTGTAAAACAAATAACTACAACAAATACAATAAATCCAAACTCACAATATGATGCAATACCAAAAGGAAGACAAGGAACAAATGAAATTGTTGTAGAAGGAACACCAAGAAAGATTGCAAATGGAGAAAATGCAAGAGTTACTGTTCTTGGAAATAGAATAACTAAAGTATATCCAATAGAAGGACAAGATGTAACTTTAGGTAAGAATATTGCAATCCAATTTGAAAGGGGACAATTAATCTATAATGGAGAAAAGAATAGTTACATTATGTGGGTTGAACAAACTTATGTAATGCATCAATCTGAAATAAAAGGAATGGATATAACTCCAATTAAAGAAACTAACCCAGTTACAGGTTGTGAAGAAAATGCCTTTGAAATGGCAGTTAATCCTGACGCAAGTAATCCTGAGGCTATTGCTAAATCTACAGAAATGAATAAAGCTTTACAAAAAGTTGGTCCTTTCCAAATGTTTGAAACTGCAAGTAAGACTTTTATTTTCTATACAACAGATGCTCCAGAGTGTCAAAATAGAATGAAGATTATTGATAAAAAGACAGGTGTTGTAACTGACCAAGCAATTGATGGAATAATAGCCACTCCTGATGGATTTATTGTTACAACTGAGGATGGTCAACAACATAACTTTGCTTTTTCAGCAGAGGATGGAGTACCTAAACTTAAGTATAATGACCAAATTGAAACTTTATTGTCTGCTCAAGGTAAAAACGGAGCCTTTTGGTATGATCCAAAAACAGGTAATTGGACTACTGAAAACGGACATATGATTCCATTTAATCCTGAATATAGGGATGGGGTTACCTTTAAAGTAGGTGAGGATGGAAAAACATATGGAACAACCATACAGAACCTAATGAATCCGTTCTCTGGAACTGGAAGCGATAGTGGAGGAAGTTTTAATATCCCTTTAACTCCTGAAAAATTCTTACCATTTGTGCTTTATGTTTTAGCAATAATGGGAAGTTTTATGTATTTGTTTAATAGAAAAGAAGAATTTTTTAAAAGAAAAAAATAAATTTTTCTTTTTTTACTTTTTTTTATTTGGATTTCTAATAGGATTTTTTTTAATAATTTTATTTGGATTATTTCTACCTCTTTCATTTGTTTTTTCTTTTTTAAGATTACTATTTTTTTTATTTGTTATTCCAAAAGCATCTGTCTTAAATATTGATTTTCGTCTCATAATTGGCATGTTTATCTCTCCTTTAAATTATTAGTTTACACATATATATATTTAAACATATTTATATATAAATATATATTGTTTTAGGTGAAAAAATTATGGCAAGATTAGATGAATACGAAGAAAGTAGAAAAAAAAACTTTCAAAAATTAATTGATAACAATATAGATCCCTATCCTTACACTTTTAATAAATCTCATGAAGCAAAGGATATTCAAGAAAAATATAAAGATTTAAAAGAAGATGAATATTCAAATGATATTGCAAGTATTGCTGGTAGAATATTAATTATTAGAAACTTAGGTAAAATTGCATTTTTAGATGTTTATGATAAAACTGGAAAAATACAAATTGTTTTAAAAGTAGCTAATTTAAACGAAAAAGATTTAATTGTTTTAAATTCTCTTGATAGAGGAGACATTGTTGGTGTTTCTGGAAAAATATTTAAAACAAAAAGAGGAGAAATTTCAATCGATGCTGATTCTCTAACATTTTTATCAAAAGCATTTATGCCTCTTCCAGAAAAATGGCACGGTATTAAAGATTCTGAACTTATTTATAGAAAAAGATATCTTGATTGGATGGTTAATAAAGAATCAAGAGATATTTTTATTATTAGAGCAAAAATAATTTCTTTAATGAGAAAATTTTTAGATGATAAAGGTTTCTTAGAAGTTGAAACTCCACTTCTTCAACCATTATATGGTGGAGCTAATGCAAGACCTTTTGTAACTGAAAGTTTTGTATGGAAAAGAACTTTATATATGGCAGTTTCTCCTGAACTTTATTTAAAAAGACTTCTTGTTGGTGGTTTTGAAAAAGTTTACACTATTTGTAAAAGTTTTAGAAATGAAGGTGTAGATAAATCTCATAATCCTGAATTTACAATGCTTGAATTTTATGAAGCATATAAAGATTATAATTCAGCAATGGATATTTTAGAAGAAATGCTTGAGTATGTTATTATAAATATTTTTGGAACAACAAAAATAACATATGATAACAAAGAATTTGATTTTAAAAGACCATGGCAAAAAATGACAATGAAGGAAGCAATATTTAAATTTTCAAACATAGATATTGATAAATTATCTGATGATGACATCAAAGAAATTCTAACTAAAAACAGAATTGAAATTGAAGATTATAAAAGAGGTCTTGCAATAGCTGAAATTTTTGAATTCTATTGTGAAGATAAATTAATTGGACCAATACATATAATTGATCATCCAAAAGAAACAACCCCACTTTGTAAATTACATAGAAATGATAAGACTTTGATTGAAAGAAATGAGCCTTATTTAAATAGTATGGAGCTTGCTAATATTTATAGTGAACTTAACGATTCATATCTTCAAGAAGAACTTATGATTGAACAAAAAGATCAAGGTAAATCTAAAGGAGAGAATCATCCTATTGATGCTGAATTTATTGAATCATTAAAATATGGTATGCCACCAGCATATGGTATAGGAATGGGTATTGATAGACTTGTAATTCTTTTAACAAATTCACAAAATATAAGAGATGTAATATTATTCCCTTTATTAAAAGAGGAAGATAAAACTTCAAAAGATTCGAAGGAAAGTGATAAAAATGGTGCATAAATGTATAAAATGTAATAAAATAATCGATTCAACAAAACTTTATTGTAGAAAATGCGAAGCACAAATTAAAAGAAATGAAGAATTTAAAAAACAAAGAGAAGATGTATGGAATAAAGCAGATTTCTTTCAAAGACAAAGACTTAAATAATTTTATATGATTAAAAAAATATTAATAATATCTCATAGAGATGCAGATGGTATTACTGCAGCTGTAAGTTATATTTGGAATTATTTAGAAATAAATAATATTTCTAAAAATATAAAGCATATATATAAATACGCAGATATTATTGATTTTGAATATGGTGAAAACTTAGATCTAATTTTTAAAAAAAAGAAAATAAATTTATCTAATTATAGACAAGTTGTTGTTCTTGATTTAAATATTGGTTTAGATAAAACTATTAGTTTATATAAAAAATTTAAAGAAAACTTAATTTGGATAGATCATCATAAAAGACCAGATAAAGATATTGCAAAAGAACTTATTAAAAAGACTGACGGTGGAG
>CAZQEL010000020.1:0-15519 GCA_964591795.1 uncultured archaeon
AACGAGCAGTATGCTCGTTAAAAATGAACAAGATGTCCAGCGGACATCTTGAATAAGTGTAGTAGAATGTAATTATTAATTAATTATTATAAAAAATAATTTTAATTAAATTTAATATTAAATTTTAAAATAAGCTTTCTTTTTATTTCTTTTCATCTATAAAATATGTTTATGTCTTATAATTATATTGTTAAATATCCTTTTTCGAATCAAGCAAAAGAATATTTAGAAAAAAACAACATTGATTTATTTTCAATAAATGAAGATGTTATAAAAAAGGCAGCTATGTTTATTCTTAAAACTATTTTTCAATCTAGTCAAGATAATGAAAAACAATGGAAGGAATATTTAAGGATTGATGATGAAAGAATTGCAAAAGTATTTGCAACTTTGTTTCCATTATCTAAATTATTATTAAATGTGGTTGATTATAATCCATTATACCAAAGATTTGGAGAATATTTTCAAAACCAAGTTTTATTTTATTTAAGACATCTTAGTGACGAACAGGAATTTTCTGAAATTCAAACAGATATTTGTGTGAATTTAAAATTTAGCGATGTAAAGGATAGATACTATATTTCTTTAATTGATTATTTATCATTAAATTTATCAGATAATTTTAAACTTCAATATTCTAATCTTGAAGAAGGTCAAGTTTATTTTTCAAAGATAGAAGTAATTGAACTGTTATCAGTAATTTTGAAAAAAAGAATTTTAAAAAATATTGATTTTGAAAAAAAAGAATTACCTAAATTATTTTTAGAATATGGAATTTATATTAAGAAAAAAGTTGTTTCTGAAAATATTTTTCAAGAACAAGTTATTAATAAACCAGAAGTAGGTACTTTTCCACCTTGTTTTTTAAAAATTTATCAAAAATTAATTGCTGGCGAAAAATTAACTCATAGTGAAAATTTTAATATTGCGGTTTTTTTATTTAATGTAGGTTACAATTATAACGAAATGTTAGATTTGTTCAAACATTTACCTAATTTTGATGAAAAAATTGCAGGTTATCAGATACAAAAAGTAATTGAAAAGAAATATTCAGTTTCTAATTGTGATACATTGAAAAGTAATGGATTATGTGTTAATGATTGTAAAACAAAACACCCTTTTCAATTGTTTAAACCAAATAAGAAAGGTGAAAAATAAATGACTAAAGATAAAGTTTTATTATTAATTTTAGATGGTGTGGGTATTAATAAAGAATATACTGGTAATGCGGTTTATTTATCTAAAACAAAAAATTTAGATACTTTAATTAATACTTATCCTTATACTGAGCTTGGAGCAAGTGAACAATATGTTGGACTTGATAAAGGTCAATTAGGTGGTTCTGAAGTAGGTCATTTAACTATTGGCGCAGGTAAAGTTGTTCTTTCAGACCTTACTAGAATAAATAAAGCAATTAAAGAAAAATCTTTTTATAAAAATAAAATATTACTTAGTGCTTTTTCAAAAGTTAAAAAAGGAAATGCACTTCATTTAATTGGTCTTTTAAGTGATGGTGGAGTTCACTCTCATATGAAACATTTATTTGCTCTTTTAGATGTTGTAAAACAAAAAAATTTGCCCAAAGTATTTATTCATGTATTTTCTGACGGTAGAGATACTCATCCAAAAAGTATTTTAACTTATTTAAGTAAATTAAAAGAATATATTTCTAAATTAAATCTTTTAGATGTTGTTGAAATTGCAAGTATTTCTGGTCGATTTTATGGAATGGATAGAGATAATCGTTGGGATAGACTTGAAAAAGTATATTCTCTTTTAGTTGAAGGAAAAGGTAATTTTACAGATAGTAAAGCTGTTTTTATTAAACAAAGTTACAGACAGGGTATTACTGATGAATATTTTATTCCAACTTTATTTGATAAAGATGGATTAATTAAAAATAAAGATACTATAATTTATTTTAATTTTAGAAGTGATCGTGCTCGTGAATTTACAAGATTGTTTGTAGATAAAAAATTTAAAATATTTAAAACTAAAAAATTAGATATAAATTTTTATACTTTAACTCAATATGATTCTACTTTTAAAAACATAAATGTTGTTTTTCCACCATTAAAAGTAAATGTAGGGTTAGGTCAAATTATTTCAAAAGCAGGATTTAAACAATTAAGGGCTGCAGAAACCGAAAAATATGCACATGTTACATATTTTTTTAATCAAGGGCAGGAATTTCCAAATAAAGGTGAAACTAGAATAGTAGTGCCATCTCCAAAAGTTTTAACCTATGATTTAAAACCTAAAATGTCTCTTTTAGATTTAATGAAAAAATTAATTCCTGAAGTTAAAAAAAATTATAAGTTAATGGTAGTTAATTTTGCAAATGGAGATATGGTTGGGCATACTGGTAATCTTAGTGCTGCAATTACAGCTATCGAAACTATGGATAATTGTGTTCTTAAATTATTAAAGGCAGTTGATAAAAATACAACTGTAATTATAACTGCAGATCATGGAAATTGTGATGAAATGAGTTTTAGTGATCGATCTATAAGTACATCTCATAGTTTAAGTAAAGTGCCATTTATTTTGGTGTCTGATAAATTTAATTTAAATAAAATTATTAAAAAACCATCTCTTGCAAATATTGCTCCAACTATACTTGATATTTTGGATATTAAAAAACCAAAAAATATGGTCCAATCTCTTTTAAAAAAATGATTTTTTATGAATATATTAAAAATTGACTTTAAAAAAAAGAATATTTCATTTATTTGTCAAACCATAGAAGATTTATGGGTTATTAAAACTTTAGCTGAAGTTGGAGATACAATTAAAGGTAGTTCTTTAAGACGACTTAAAAATAACGATACTGGTGAGTCTGAACGAAAACCAATTTTTGTTGAAATTGATATTGAAAAAAAAGATTTTTCATCAACTTTAAATTCATTAAGATTTACCGGTAAGATAGTTTTTTCAAAGCCTCAAGAATTAGCTCCTTTAGCTGAATATCATACTATAGATGTTGATTTTGGAAATAAATATACTATCTGTAAAAAAGAACTTTTTCAACATCAAATTGATTTGTTGAAAAATTCATCTTCATTTGTAAATAAAATTAATGTAGTTGTGCTTGATGATGAATCTTGTGATGTTTATTCTTTGTCTGGTGTTGAAAAAAAATTAATAGCTTCTTTTAAATCCGGTAAACATGGTAAAAGATACAATCAATCTTTTGATTTTACACCTTTTTTTGAAAATATTTTTTCTTTGATTGAAAAATATAAAGATCAATTGATTGTGGCAGGTCCTGGTGGAACTAAAACTTCATTTTTAAAATATATTAAAGAAAAATATAAATTATCTGGAATATCTGTAAATATTTCTAGCACATCAAAATCTTCAATAAATGAATTATTTACTAAAAAAGAAGTTTTGAAGTTTTTTGAAAATTCTTTAATTTATAAAGAACAAGAAATGTTAATTAAATTTAAAGAAAATTTAGGCAAAGATAATGGTCTTTCAGTATATAGTCTAAAGGATATTTCTTTAGTTGTAGAAACTGGTGCTTGCGAGTTTATATTAATTTCTTATAATTTATGGTTAAAAGAAATAAATAAACTTCAAACTTTAATTAAGATTGCAGAAAAAGTTAATACTAAAATTCATATTGTTGATGAAACCCATGATGAAACATTAAAAACACTTCATTCTTTTGGTGGAATAATTTCAGTTTTAAAATATAAACTAAATTATTAATTAAAAAAAGTAAAAAAATAACGGACTTAAAAAATTATCCGTGTATTTGTTGATCTTTAATTATTTTAACAGGAACTTTATTAGGATTCATTTTTTTAGCTAAAGCTTCTTTTTCTTTTATTTTAATTTTTAAAGTTCTAGTTATGTATCCTGCCATTAAATTAACTGTTAATTTAGATAATGGAAGTTTCATACTTTTTAAAAAAAGTTTGTTTTTTTCAAATTCAATTCCAAGTTTATCTTCAAATTCGTTAATTATTATTCTTGCTTTTGCTTTTATACTATTTGATACAGCTTTTCCCATATTAATTCACACTTATAATTTCTCTTTTGCCGTTAATTATTCTAATTACTGCTAAAGGTATAATTTTTTTAAAAAACTCTTTTTCTGCTAAAATACATGCTGTGTCATTTTTTAGTGCTCTTACAAGTGGAGGTGCTCCACATGCAATTTGTTCTGCACGAGCAGACAGTATCCTAGTTACTTCATATTTTGTTAATTTTTTCATAGTTATTCATTTTTAAAGTTTTTAAAAATTAGTTATTTGTAATATATTATATGTTAGAAATACATATAAATATATTTGTTTTATAAACTTTAGTTGTTGTGTGCTTTTTCGTACAACAATAACCTTTTTAATATGTTTTAATAATCATTTATGTGTGAGTATTTATGGCTGTAGTAAAAAAAATAAATGATTCAATAAGAGTAAAAATATTGTCTGCAATGATGAAAAAAGGATCAGTTACACCAAATGTTAGACAAATTAAAAAGATAACTGGTTTTCATAGAGCTACAATTAAATCATCCATTGATTTTTTAGAAAATAAAAAATTCATAAATGGTTATCGTCCATTATTAGATCCAGTTATTGCGGGTTATAATTTAAAATCATTTTCTTATTTTCAAATAGATTTGTCTTTAAAAGAAAAACAAAAACAATTTTTTGAAAGTGTTTCGAAAGACAAAAATGTCTTTGCAGCATCACAAGTAATTTCTGAAGGAGATTTTAATATTGCCTTAAGTTTTTTATCTAAAAATATAGAGTCACAGCATAATAGTTTAAGAGAAAAGTATATTTATAAAATTCCTAATTATTATGATTTTATAAAAAAATCATCTAGTTATTATTTATCAAATCCAATTTATAAAGCAAAAAATCAAATTGATACATTAATAGAGTTGTTACTTGAAGAACAAGGACTTGATTAAATATGAAACTTGAAATTAATTATACTTTACAAGCAGGTAAAAATGCAGAAACCAAATATCTTGAAAGAAATCGTTATAAATCAAAACTTTTAGGTGCAAAAAAAGCAATTTCAATAACAAACAGAAAAATACAATTACAAGAAAAAAATATTCAAACAAAAGAAGATGCTAAACCAATTCTTTCAAAAAGAATAATAAGAAAGAAAGAATGGTTTCATAATTTTAGATGGTGTATAACTTCTTCTGGTTTTTTAGTATTAGCTGGAAAGGATACAAAGAATAATGAATTTTTAATAAAAAAACATTTAGAAAAAAATGATTTGTATTTTCACGCAGATGTTCATGGTGCTCCTCATGTTATTTTAAAAAATAATGATTTTAAAGAAATTTTAGATGTGGATAAAGAAGAAGCAGCTTGTTTTGCATTAATTTTTTCATCAGCATGGAAAAATAAATATTTTTCTGCAGAAGTTTATTCTGTTAAACCAGATCAGGTATCTAAAACTGCAAATACTGGTGAATCGTTAAGTACTGGTTCTTTTGTAATTAGAGGTAAAAGAGAGTATTATAAAAAATTAAATTTAAAATTAAAATTAGTTAATGATAAATTAAAAGGAATGTATTCTGCTCCTGTTTTACTTACCTCTAAACCTACAAAAGATTTAGTTTATATAGTTCCAGGAGATACTAAAAAATCTGACGCATCTAAAAAAATAAAAGAGTATTTTGCAAAAAAGAATATTAATTTATTGCAAGACGAAATTGATTCAATCCTTCCACCTGGTAATTGTGAAGTAATTATTTAATTAAAATAATAATTATTAAATACTATTTGGTTTAATATTATATATTAATATTAAAAAACTAATTTTGTGATTAAATATGTCTGTGAAAAAAGAACCCTCAATTAAATTAAAAGTTTTAGAAGCATCAGAAGACTTTATTGGAAAAAATATTGTTAAACTAGATATACTTGTAAAACAAAAATTAAATATTATATCTGGAGATATTGTTTTAATAAAAGGAGATGGAATTACTGCTGCTCAAGTATGGCCTGAAAAAAATAAAGCTGGTGAAGAAAATATTATTAGAATGGACCAATACACTAGAAAAAACGCTAATGTGTCCATTGGAGATTTTGTAGCTATTAAAAAAATAGAACCAGTAATTGCAAAAGAAGTTATTTTAACTCCACTTAAAGATGTTAATCTTTTATCTGAAAATCAAGATCTTGTTATTAAAAAAAACTTTTTAGGAAGACCATTTGTTCAAAATAATCATATTATGATTAATGTTTTTGGATCAAGTTATCTTTATGAAGTAACAAGCACATCTCCAAATAAAATTGTTGTATTGTCAGAAGAAACAAATTTAATTATTAATAAAAAACCAACATCAAAAAGTAAAATTAATCAAATAATTGGTTATGAAGATGTTGGAGGACTTAAAAAAGAAATTGAAAAAATAAGAGAAATGGTTGAATTGCCATTTAAGTATCCTGAGTTTTTTGAAAAATTAAATGTTACTCCACCAAAAGGTATATTATTATATGGACCACCAGGAACAGGTAAAACTTTACTTGCAAAAGCATTATCAAGTGAGCTTAAAGCAAACTTTATTGCGCTTGATGCTCCACAAATAATGGCAAAGTTTGTTGGTGAAGCTGAAGAAAAATTAAGAAATATTTTTAAAAAAGCACAAAGTAAAACTCCTGCTATTATTTTTATTGATGAAATTGATGCAATTGCTCCAAAAAGAGATGGGTTTATTTCAGAGGTTGAAAAACGTGTTGTTGCTCAACTTTTAGCATTAATGGATGGTGTATCTTCACGTGGTGATGTTATTGTAATAGGAGCTACAAACAGACAAGAAGATATTGATTCAGCCTTAAGAAGACCAGGTAGATTTGATAGAGAAATTGATATCGGAGTTCCTAATGAAGAAGGTAGATATGATATCTTGAAAATACATACAAGAAATGTGCCTCTTTCAAAGAATGTTAATTTAAAAAAAATGGCACAAATAACACATGGGTTTGTGGGTGCTGATCTTTCTGCTTTTGTGAAAGAAGCAGCAATCTTTGCAATTAAAGATAAAATATCTGATATTTCTTCTCCTAAAGAAGAAATTCCTCATAAGATATTAGAAGATTTGTCAATTTCAAAAAATGATTTTGATAGGGCATTAAAAGTTGTACAACCATCTGCTTTAAGAGAAGTTTTTGTTGAAATTCCTGATGTGGCATATAGTGATCTTGGTGCATTGAAAGAACAAAAAGAAGAGCTTTCTGAAATTATAAATCTTACTTTAAATAAAAAAGATATTTTACAAAAAATGAATTTAAAAACTATTAAAAATATTTTATTATATGGCCCTCCTGGTACAGGAAAAACCACTTTTGTAAAAGCAACTGCAAAGGAATTTGGAGTTAATTTTATTTATGTAAAAGGACCAGAAATATTTAATAAATGGGTAGGAGAATCTGAAAAAACAATTAGATATATTTTTAAAAAAGCAAAAGCAGTATCACCTTGTATTCTTTTCTTTGATGAAATTGATTCGCTTACACAAAGACGTGATGATTCAATTACTAGCGTAAAAGTTTTAGATCAGTTGTTATCAGAGCTTGATAATTTATCACATAAAGATGTTTTATTTATTTGTGCAACTAATAGACCTGAATCGATTGACAAATCTTTTTTAAGAAGTGGAAGAATTGATAAATTTATGCAGTTTAAACTTCCTAATTTAAAAGAAAGAAAAGAAATAATTAATCTTTTACTTTCTAAAATACCTTCTGAAAAAATAGATGTAAAAGAACTTTCTGAAATTACTAATAATTTTTCATCAGCAGATTTAAATTTATTAATTACTGAATCTGCATTTTTAGCATTAAAAGAAAATAAATATAAAGAAACAAAAATTAAAAAAGAACATATTTTAAAAGTATTTTCTAAACTTAAAGCAAAAGTAGCAACTGAAGGTGGACTTACAGGTATATCTAAATATATTAATTAAATAACCCCTGTGAGTAGTAAATAACCACCAAGAGAAAGAATTACTAATATTACCCAAATAAATGGATTCCATAAAAAGATTGCCTTTCCATCTAATGGGCCTATTGGTATTAAATTAAAAAATGCAATCCATAAATTAATTAATACACCTAATGTAAGAGTAGTTAGTATTATAATATTTTGATAATTACCAAGTATTAGTATTGTATAAAATAAGCCTGCTAAGATTATATTTGTAACCGGTCCTGCTACAGATACAATTCCATTTTCTTTTCTTGAAAGACTTTTTCCAAAAACATAAACTGCTCCAGGTGCTACAAATACAAATCCAAGTATGAATGCAAAAATTATTGCAAGAATTAATGGAGTATTCCATTTTATGAACTGCGCTTTTGCTCCAAAATATATTGCTGAATATTTGTGAGCTAGTTCGTGTAAAATAAATGCGGTTCCAGTTACAATTAAACTTACAATTATAAATGTAATTAAATTAGTTAGTGAAAAATCACTTAGATTTTTTAAATTGAATAAATTATATCCCCCAAGAACTAATGCAAAACATACTGATATTCCAAGCCATGCTATAACTATATCTTTTACTTCATTTTTTCTTTTTGGTTGTGTGTGTGTGTTAATATTTTGATAATTTATTTCGTCACTCATAATTAATCACTTTATCTAAACATTTAATGAAGGGAACAATTTTAAAAAGTTGTTAGTTGTTATTTTTTTAAGTTCATCTAAATCTAAATTATATTGTTTGCAAAATTCATTATATGATAATTTAATGTCATTTGGTATGATTGTTTCACCTCTAAAAGGTACTGGAAAATCAGTTTCAATAAATAGCTGATCTAAATGTTCTTTTGGATTTTGTATTATTGGACTTGCAAATCTTTGGGTTAAATAATAACCTCTATCTAGTGCTGTTGCAATTTCTTTTTCATTTCCTACAAACCAATGAAGTATTATTTTAAGATCTTTCCATGCTGTAAGTATTTCTAAAGTTGGTTTTGTTGCATATCTTGTGTGTATTACAACTGGTTTGTTAATTTTTTTAGCAATACTTAGTTGTTTTTCAAAAAGTTTTTTTTGTTCTTCTCTTTTCACCTTGTCTTTTGTAATTTTATTATCAAGCCCAATTTCTCCTATTGCAATTGCATTTGAAAAATCCATGTTATCTAAATCTTCATAGCATTCTTTTAATGTTTTTTCAAGTATTTGATCAGGGTAAAGTCCATAGGCAAAATACATATTTTTAAATTTATTTTCTTTAATTTTTTCAAGTCTTTTGTAACTGTTAAAATCAACTGAAGTACTAACAGATATTATATCTTCATTAATATTTTTGATTTGGTCTAAAGATAGCTCATCGTAGTGACAATGCATATCAAGATAATACTTATATTCTTTTAGATTCATATAGTATATGTATGGTTCAAATTAATTATAAAGATTATCTTTTAGATGTACCAAAAGATATTTATTATCCATCTGATGATACTTACTTATTATTGGATGTTTTAAAAAAAGAAATAACTTATGAAAATAAATCTTTTTTAGAAGTGGGAACTGGTTCTGGATTAATTACTTTAACAATGTATGATTTATTTGATAAATTAACTGTTGTTGATATTGATGAAAAAGTAATTGAACATATAACCTTGATTTCTAAAAAGTTAGCATTAACAAAAATAACTATTATAAAGTCTGATTTATTTACAAAAATAGATTCTAAAAAATTTGATGTAATTGTTTTTAATCCTCCATACGTACCTTCTGAAAAAATAGAAGTGTATTCTACAGATGGTGGTAAAGATGGTTGTGAAATAATTTTTAAATTTATTAAATCTTTAAAAAATCATTTGAATAAAAAGGGGGTTTGTTATTTTTTAGTAAGTTCTCACAATAACTTATCCAAAGTTTATAACGAAATATTAAAAAACAAGTTAAGTTATAAGATATTAATAGAGAAGAATATCTTTTTTGAAAAATTAATTATATTAAAAATAAGTGATGATCTATGCCTATAAACGCTTCATTTGAATTTGCTCTTGCTCAAAAGAAATATGATGAAGCTAAAAACGATGAAGAGAAAATAGTTGCTCTTCAAGAAATGATTTCTCGTGCTCCAGCTCATAAGGGTGGAGAAAATTTAAGAAAAGATCTTTCTAGAAAATTAGCTTCATTAAAAACTAAAATAGAAAAGCAAGCAGCTGCAAGAAAAAGAACTGGTAACACTATTAATATTAAAAAAGAAGGTGCTGGTCAAGTTTTATTAATAGGAGATGTAAATTGTGGAAAAAGCACTTTTTTAACTGAATACACTAATTCTAAACCTTTGATTGATAGTTATCCTTATACAACTACAAAACCAGAAGTTGGTATTTTAGATTATGGTGGTGCTTTAATTCAATTAATTGAATTACCTTCTTTTTTACAAAATCATGAACTTACTCCTCAAATTTATTCTATGATTAGAGTTACTGATGCACTTGTTTTAGTAATCAAAGATGGAAATATTGAAGAACTTAATAATTTAATAGCTATTTTAGATGCACAAGATGTTTTCATAACTAAAAAGAAACCAAACATCCAAATTACAAAAAGTGATTTTCCAGGGGTATCCTTTGTTAATGAACATTATTTAAAAGTAAATAAGGAAGAAGCAATTGAAATTTTAAAATCATCTGGTTTTAGGGCTCATAATATTATTTTAAATCAGAAAACTACTCTTGATGATTTAATCCTTTTAATTAATCCAAGAGCATCTTTTATTTCTGCAATTTGTGTATCCATTCCTTTTTCTAAAAAGGTATCTGGTATTAAAATTCATAAAACAATTCCAATATATGATGCTACATTAAAAAAAGATGTTACTGAAAAGATTTATGAAATTTTAAATAAAGTTATAGTATATACTAAAAAACCTGGTCAGAAAGTGGATAAGACAGAACCTTTAGTTTTAGATAAAGGTAATAATGTTTTAGAGGCCGCTAGATTAATTCATAAAAATATTCGTAAAAATTTAAAATCTGCTAAAGTATGGGGTTCTACAAGATATCCTGGACAAACTGTTTCTAGAAACTATATTCTTAAAAATAAAGATGTTGTTGAATTTAATATGTAACTACTTATGACTATTTAAAATAAAAAGAAAGATATAAAAATAAAATGGTCTTATAAATAATTAAAATCATAAATATATTTATGTATGGCTCCAAAAAAGAAAGAAAAATTAAGTTTTGAAGAAGAACTTTATAGATTGTTTCTACCTTTAACTAGAAACATACGTTCTAATGAATTTGACGAAACTTTACAACAAGCAGATTTTACTGAAGATATAGATATTTATCTTTCTAAAAATTTCTTTTTTGCTGGTTTTATACTAATAATGACTTTATTAGTTGGATTTATAATGTCTAATTTTGTACCTGATTTAGTTAGTTTACAATTAGTAATTATTTTAGCATTATCAGTTTTTATTTGTTTTATTGGTTATACAATGGTAAATCCTTATTTAGTAATAGGTACTAAAAATTCAAGTATTAGAGATGCTCTTCCATTAGCAATTATTGGTATGTCTAGTGTTGCTGAATCTGGTGCACCACCAATTGCAATTTTTTCCACAAAAACAATAAAGGATAAAAGTCAATATCTTGATAAAGAATTATCAAAAATACTTTATTATGTAAATCATTTAGGTATTTCTCTTCTTGAAGCAATTGATATTACTGCAAGAAAAACACCTTCCTATGAATTAAAAAAATTTTTACTTGATTTGAAATCAAATATTGAAGCAGGTGGATCCTTACCTGAGTTTATGAAAAAGAAAGCTGAGCACGCTAGATTTCAATATAATTTAATTTTAAATAATCAAAATCAAAAGGCAGAAACTTTTGGTGATATTTATTCTGCAATTGTTGTTGCAGGTCCATTATTTTTATTTTCTGGTATCATGCTTTTAGGTATGGTTGGTGGTGGTATTGCTGGATTAAGTATAGCCACAGTACTTCAAATAGGTGTGTTTTTATTAGTGCCAATTATTAATATTGCATTTA
Source organism: uncultured archaeon (assembly GCA_964591795.1). Classification (GTDB taxonomy): domain Archaea; phylum Iainarchaeota; class Iainarchaeia; order Iainarchaeales; family CSSED10-239; genus Forterrea. The sequence goes on from CAZQEL010000020.1 coordinate 12,009, forward strand.
TTGCAGTATTAAATTTAGTGAGTAGTTGATGTTAAATGAATTTTTTAAAAGAATTTGGAATTAATTTATCTGAAAAACAGAAATTTTTTGTTGATTATATTATTTATGGGTTAATTGGTTCAATTATTTTTGTAGTTCTTTTAATTAATACAAAATATTTAGTTTTTGCAATTTTTCCAATTTTAGTTGCTGTTGGTGTTGCTGCAAAAATCTATACTGCAAAAATTAAATCCTATGAAAGAAATTTATATGTGTTTTTAGATGATTTAAGAGATCTTTTACAAGGTGGTATGAATATTGTTACTGCAGTAGAAGTAGCTTCAAGACACGATTATGGTCATTTAAATGTTCCAATAAAAAGGATAGCTGCACAAATTAAAATTGGAGTTTCTTTTGATGTTGCCTTAAATGATGTTTTTGGGCAAATTGATAGTTCGGTATTTAGACAAGTTACTCAAATTATTTCAGAAACTACAAAAGTAGGTGGTAATATTATTAAAATATTTACCTCTATTTCAGATTATGTAAAAACAATTAATGATATGGTTGAAGAAAGAAAATCAAAAACATTTTCAACAGTTTTTTCAAGTTATTTTATGTTCTTTGTTTTTATTGGAATTATTTTAATAATACAAATTGTTTTCTTACCAATGCTTAGTGCTAACTCTATGTCATTAAGTGGAGATACTGGTGGAGCTACATCTTCTTCTATGACAAATGTAGATTTTAATAAATATTTTTTATATTTAATTGTTATACAAGGTTTGTTTGCTGGTCCAACAATTGGTTTAATTTCTGAAAATAATTTTATTGCAGGAATAAGGCATTCAATTATTCTTGTAGGTATTTCAGTACCTTTATATGTTGCAATATCTGCAATATTTTTGTAGCCGTAATTAATTTTGATTTTGGTTATTAAAGAAGATAGCTTTATATATGTTATAGTTTATATATTATTATAATTTATAAGTTATATATATTTGTGTGAATATACAGTTAAATAAGAAAAGATATGATTATTAAAAAAGCATTATCTCCATTAATTGCAACAATTCTTTTAGTTGCGGTTGCTTTGTCACTTGCTGGAATTTTATATTCTTGGTCGTCACAAAATTTTAAAGATACAACCACAAGTGTTTCTGACACTTCAGCTGAATGGATTGATTGTAGTAATGTAAATATATATATAGACTCAGGTTGTTCTTACAGTACAATTGACGGGTTTGATGGACTTATAATATTTGACAGATCAACAATTACGGTTGATCAAAACATTGTTTTAACTACTATTGCTAACGATAATACTATTGCAAGTACTGAATTAGAACCAAATTTTATTGGAAATGCAATGTCTTTAGATTCAATAGCAAATGCAGTTCCTACATTTATTGGTCTTGAAAAACCTTTAAAGAGAGTTCAAGTACATGTAGAAAATTGTCCTGACAGAGTATCTTACATTTCAAAATGTAATTAAACTTAAAACAAAAATAATAATAAAAAATATAAAAATATAAGGTGATATAAAATGAATATGAAAAAAGCAATTTCTCCATTAATTGCGACAATTTTATTAATTGTTGTTGCGGTTGCATTAATTGCAATTGTAATTGCATGGGGCAAATCTTTCACAACAGATAGTCTTTCAGATGCAACTGGTGTTGTAGACACAAGTTGTATGGGTGCAGCAATTCAAATTTCAGGTTGTACTATTAACGATTCAAATAAAATGATTTTCTACGTACAAAACACAGGTAATATTACTTTACCTACCGGAGATGATATTTTAATTAATATTACAAATGTTTCTGACGGAAATGCAACTTTAAATTTATCAACAGCAACAACTGAAACTACATGGACTGGAATTACAGCTGGACAAACTGCATTATTCACACTTGATGATGCTAATTTACCAGGTGCAGTAACTGCTCAATATAACTTAAAATTAATATCAAGTTATTGTCCTTCAGATGCTATTGCAGAATTTAAAAAATGTGGTCAATAAATACAACTTTAAAAATAATGTAGAAATCTTTTTTTAATAAAAAGATTTCTTATTTATTTTTTAATTATAATTTTTATACTGAAATGATATGAGAAAAGCAATAAGCCCAATTATAGCAACTATTCTTTTAATTGTAGTTTCACTAGCACTTATTTCTATAATGTTGTCTTGGGGTTCTGAATTTGTTTCTAAAAACACAGCCGCAGCAGATAATACTGTTGATGCAGATTGTGTTGGCTCATATGTGAATTTTATTTCTTGTGTTTATGACATTAGTGAAGAAACAGTTACTGTTAATATTATTAATACAGGAAAAACTGATTTCAAGCAAGATCAAAATTTTAATGTGTCAATAATTGATAAAGATAAACAGGTTGATTTTTCACATACTAATGTTTTAGATTCAAATGCTTTGGTAATAGGAGAATCAGATTACTTTGTAATAACAGATTATAATGGACCTAGTCCAATTACTGTGCAATTAAGAAATATGTATTGCCCATTAAACTACTGGCAAACTAAGTGTTCTTAAATTCGTTCTAATTTTATTTTTGTAACTTTGTTTTCAAGATCTATAATTGCTATTATATATTTTGTTTTTATACTACTTGCAAGTCTTTCTGACTTAATAACTTTTGTCATCTCATCTTTATGTGTTCTTTTTACATCTACAACATATTTTGTGTGTTCATGAACTTTAGAGTTACCTTCATATATTCTAAAATCAAAGCCAAATGTAGCTCCATCTTTTATAATATAGCCATTTTCTTTAAAGTCTTTATATACAATATATTTGTCTTTAAAGTTTTTTATATATTTATTTATATAAGCTTCAATTTTATCTTTAGTTAATTGTTTTTTATTTAAAATAATGTTCATTTTATTTTTTTCAAAAAGATACATACTTTCAAATAAATTAAGTTCAAGATATTCGTCTTTTTTTATTCCGTACCCTTTACTTATTAATCTTGATTTTAAGTTATTTTCTATAACTTTGCAATTATTATTTTTTAAAATTCCATTCATATTTATCATTTTTATTTATATAAAGTAAACATATTTCTATCTATACCATAGAATAACCCTATTCTAACACCTGCATCAATCCATCCATATGCATAAGAATAAGATGCTAATGCTCTTACATAATCTTTTTTTTCTTCAAGCACAGTTCCGTCTGAGAGATAGTTTTTTGCCATATTCAAATAATCGTTTGCCATTTCTTTTAAGAATGATTCGTTTTTAATGTTTATTTTAATTATAATTAATGCTTTTTCTAAAAGTTTTTTATATTTTTTACAATATTCCTTACAGTCTGTATTCATAAAATCCCATTTTAAATTATTTTATTTTTTTTTAATTCTTTTTTTAATTGATTATTATTTTCATATCTAATTCCAATCATTCCAAGTTCATTTGCTTTTTTCACATTATTTATATTATCATCAATAAAAATCACATTTTTTAAATTTGTTTTCATTTTTTTACATATTAGTTTATATGCTT
>CAZQEL010000021.1:0-14978 GCA_964591795.1 uncultured archaeon
TTAAAAAGAAAATTAAAATTAGTGGAATTAGAGACCATAAACATGCAGCATGTTTTCTTGTATGGAAATTCTTTAATAAGGGAGCACCTGAATTTGTAAAATATATACAAGATATGGATTTATGGACTTTTAAACTTGAAAATTCAACTTATTTTATAGCAGGACTTATTAATCTTAAAGAAAAATATAATAAAAAAAATATAAAATATATTTTAGATCTTCTTGATTTCGATAATTTTAATTTAAATAAACCAAAAATTATTGATAAAGGTAAAATTATACATGAACATGAAAAAAAACATATATTAAGTTTAATATCTTTTGGAAAAATAATTAAATTTTATGGGAAAAAAGCATTTATAATTAATACAAATTTTTTCTCTAGTTCTTTTGCAGAAGTTCTATTTAACTTAAAGAATAAAAAATATAAAGATGTTGAAATATTTATTATTTGGAATAAAATATATGATACTAACAAATACAAATTTAGTTTAAGAAAAAGGAAAAATTCAAATACAGATTTATCATTAATTGCAAAAGAATATGGTGGTGGTGGACATCCTGCTGCAGCTGCTTTTCATCTTGATGATATTTCAAAATTTAAATATGATTAACTATGACAGATTACTTATTAAACCTTGCAAGATTCGTTTCATACAATGAAAAGAAAGAAATTTATAAAGAACTTAAAACCAAAGGATACACTGTATCAAATGATGCTTGGTCTTACAGAAGATTAATATTAAATAAACCTATTAAAGGAAAACCTTACATAGCAAGTTTAATTGAACTAAAAGAATCATTTGCACAAGATAATCTAACTCAAACAATAGATAGACTATCAAAATATAAAATAAAAAAAATAAAAGCAAAAATTGACCGTAATGTTCCTTTCCATGAAAAAGCTATTACAGATAGATATTCTAAAAAATATAAGTTTGTAGAAAATGGAGATACAATTTATTTAGAAGCAAAAACTGAAAATGATAAAGTACTTGTAAGAATAGGTGTTTATATTGATGAAAAAGAAAATAAAGTTATTGAAAAAGCAGTTGAATATCCTGACCTTGCTATAGAAAGTCCATTTACTTTAGGTGAAATAGGTGATTTTTTAAGATTTACAAAAACTTTTAAAATGAAAATTTACATATTAACTTTAAATGATAGAGATTGTCTTGAAAGTGTATCTAATTTTTTAAAAGAGAATAGTTTTAGTAAAGGAAATGTAACTGTTGTAAAGGATATTGATGCAATTAAAGCAAACTATAATGTTATTGGTTTTAGTATGTGGGGTAAAAATCCTATTAGTTCATTAGTTGAAAATAATAATAAAAAGACACTTCTTATTTTTGGTAATGAAAGACGTGGACTTTTAAAAAGTACAATGGAAATATGTTCTAAAGTAATAAAGGTTGGTTCATCCTCAGAACCATTAAGAGCAACCCAAGCAGCTTCTTTTGCCTTAGGTTATATTTTTTCTAAAAAATAAATTAGTAAATGAAAGTTAGTAGATAATAAAAAAAAATTGTTGATTTAAATGAAGTAAAAGAATCATTCATAAAAAAATGATAATAAACAAATTTAACCTAATTGATTTTAATAATTTTAAAAAAAATAAAAATAAAATTATTAAAAAATAAAAAACAGTTATAGAACATCAAAGATATTATGTTAAAAAAATGAGTAATTTAGGTAAATTAGTGGATAAATGAATAAAAAAAATATAACTAATTTTATTAAAAAAAATAAAGCCTACAAAAAAGAACTTGTTTTTATTACTATAGATAATAAAAAAATAATAGATATTAGTGAAAAAAGAAAAAAAAAGAAAGTTACACCAGATATATTAAAAACAGCAATAATAAGATTACAAAATAAAAATGCAAATTTAAAATTAATACATACCCACACAAAAGTATTAACAACATGGATAGGTGCTAAATTTGGAATTATAAAAACAGGTGAAGCAATATCTATTCAAGATGTACTTTTTATGATAGGTAGTAAACAAGAACAAGGATTGTCTAAATTTTCAATAATTATAAAACCAAACAAAAAAGGGGATTTTAAAGGAAGAATTAAAATTAGTCTTAAAAACATAAAAATTAAAAAATATATAAAAGGTTTAATTGATAGTAATTTACATGAAAAGATAATCACATCATTTAATCATTATTATAAAGAAAAAATGATAAGTAAAAATTATACAAAAGAAAAAGCCATTGGATCATTATCATATAGAATACTTCATGACTTCTGTATAGAAATTTTACACTTTGATATACAATATATTGGAGAAAATGGTAATCAATATGATCTTAATAGAATGATGTTTAGTAAAGGAAAATAATTATAAGTGAATATTTAATTAATTTTATAAGATTCAAAAGTAATTGAATATCCTTATCTTTTTATAAAAAGTTCATTTATTTTAAAGCTGCTTCAATTGCGGGTTTATTAAAACCAATTATTATTTGACCATTTACATCAAGAACAGGAACTCCTTGTTGACCTGATTTTTTAATCATTTCCATTGCTCTTGTCATATCAGCACTAACATCAACATCTTCAAAATCAATTTTTTTTGATTTAAAATATTCTTTTGCCATTACACAATAAGGGCATGCTTTTGTAGAGTATACAATTATATTATTCATTTTTCATCACCTTTTATTTTTTTAATATCATTTATAATTTTTAAAACTAATGTTTTGTTTTTTAACTTAATACATTTTGTTTTATTTATTTTTGTAATTTCAATAATATTTTCTTTTTTTAAAATACTAAGTTGTCTTGATATGGTAGATAAATCTTTTTTTGTAAAAGAAGCTAAATTTGTACAACAATTGTTTTTTGTATTTAATAATTTTAGAACAATTGAATATCTTGTTTTTTCACCAAGTGCTTTAAAAACTTTATATTCATTCATATATACCATTTATTAGTTTTAGTTAGTTGTATATATATACAAGTAAAGAAATGTTTATAAACAAATCGTTAAAGTTTAAATTAATAAAAAATAGCAATTTATAATTTTCTATATATGGCAACCAATACCATAACCACTACCATAAGAAGCATCTAAAATAATATCATTATTAGTTATAAAATTTAATGCAAATTTATATCTTATTAAGTGACTAGATTCTGCTTCTTCTATGGTTTTTGGTGCTTGTCTTTTTTTATTTGAGTTAATCATGATTATCTATGTAATTTATTTTATTCAACAGTTACTGATTTTGCAAGGTTTCTTGGTTTATCAATATTACATCCTTTTAGATCTGAAATATAATATGCTAAAAGTTGCATAATTATAACGTTTATAAAAGGAGTAAAATCATTATCTATGTCTTTAACATAAATCACATAATCAGATATATTTTTTATATATTCATCATTTTTAGTTGCAATTGAAATAATTACTCCACCTCTTGCTTTTACTTCATTAATATTTGAAATAACTTTTTCATAGTTATTATTTTTATTCACAATAAAAACAGAAGGCATATTTTTATCAATTAAAGCAATTGGACCATGTTTCATTTCAGCTGCTGGATATCCTTCAGCATGAATATAAGATATTTCTTTTAATTTTAAAGCACCTTTTAGAGCTATAGGATAATTAATACCACGGCCTAGATATAAAAAGTTTTTAGAATCTTTAAAATTAATTGCTATTTTTTGAATATCATTAACAGACTCATTAATTGTTTCAACAATTATTGTAGATAAATTTAATAAATTATTAATTATTTTATTAATATCTGTAGGTGAAATTAAATTATTTTTTTGTCCAATAAATAATGTTAACATCCACATGGATACTAATTGATTAGTAAAAGCTTTGGTTGAAGCAACTCCAATTTCAGGCCCTGCTCTTGTATATATTCCAGCTTTTGATTCTCTAGCTATGGTTGAACCTACTACATTAACAATACCAATTATTTTTCCTTCTTTTTGCTTTGCTTCTCTTAAAGCTGCAAGAGTATCTACAGTTTCTCCTGATTGAGAAATAACAATTACAAGGGTATTTTCTGAAATTATTGGATCTCTATATCTAAATTCTGAAGCATAGTCAACCTCTGTAGGAATTTTTAGATATTTTTCAAAAATAAACTTTGAAACAAGAGCACAATGCCAAGAGGTTCCACAGGCAACAATAACAATTCGATTTAATTTAGCTAGATATTCTTTAGTTAAAAAATTAAGTCCACCAAGGACTTTTTTTTTTTATAGATCTATTCTTCCAGCTAATGCATTTTTAACAGAATCTCCTTGCTCATAAATTTCTTTTAACATGAAATGTTTAAAACCTTGTTTTTCAATTTGTTCTAAAGAAATTGATAATTCTTTAATTTTTTTATCAATTATTTCATTATTAAAGTTTGTAATTGAATAACCTTTGTCAGTAACAGTGATTATTTCATCATCTTCAATATAAACAACATTTTTTCCAACACCCAAAACAACTGGAGAACCTTTTCTTGCTACAATAATTTCTCTTTTATCTTTTGCCATAACTAAAAGTCCAAAGGAACCAACAACTTGACTAATTGCTTTTAAGGTTGCTTGTTTAAGATCATTAGTATAAAATTTAGAAATTAATGCTACAAATACTTCTGAATCTGTTTGAGATTTAAACGAATATCCTTCTTTAATTAAATATTTTTTTTAAGATTCATAATTTTCAATAATACCATTATGAACAATTGTAATTTTGTTAAAAGAATCAGTATGTGGATGTGAATTAACATCTGATGGTTCTCCGTGTGTAGTCCATCTAGTATGTGCAATTCCAATTATTGAGTTAATTGAAAAGTCTAATTTTTTTTTTAAGATTAAGAACCTTTCCTTTGGTTTTAATGGTTAAAATTTTATTATTATATAAAATTGAAACACCGCAGGAATCATAATCTCTATATTCTAATCTAATGAGTCCATTAATTAAAATTGGTAATACTTTTTGTTGTCCTATATATCTTATAATTCCACACATAAATATACCTCTTAAATAAGGTTTTATAAAGATATTTAAGTGACAAAAGGTTTTAAAACAAAATATTTTAATATAATTTAAAACTAACTTTATCTAAATAAATTTTAATAATTTTATTAAATTTACTAATAATAAGCAAAGTTTATTTTTTAGAATTATTTTTTACATAAAAAATTAAAATATTTAATTATGCTTTTTCATTTATAAAAAATTTAAAGAATATTGCAATAAAATTATGAATACTATGTGCTATTGTTGCAAATATAAGATTTGGATAGAAAACATAAATCATAGCTAATAAAAATCCTTCTAGAAAAATTAAAACTAAATCCATTCTTTTTACACTATAGATTATATGAATAAACATAAAAAGTATAGCATTAATAAAAACAACAATTAAAGAAGAACTAAATATTTCAAATAATTTAGGAATTAAATATCCTCTAAAAATAAATTCTTGTAAGAAACATAGTGGAATAAATATTAAAATATGATATTTTTTATCATGCCAATAATGAATATAATGCTCTCTTTTTAGAACATATTTTGAAAGATAAATAATAGCTAAGGAAACAAGAATTGTAAATAGGATATATGGAAATATATGTCCATCAATATTATCAAATCTAATACCAAGATCTGAAAATGTTATTCCTTCTAAAATAACAAAAGCAATAACTATAAGAAAAATAGAAAATAGAACATGAAGTCTATATTTAAAAGGTATTATTTTAACATATAAAAGAAAAACAGGTAATACAAAAATTAAAATTACCTGTAAAATTGATATTAACATCATACTTTATCTTTTATATATTAATTATTTAACTAACCACAAGTTGCATCTGTTGCAGAACCTGTAGTACTTTTATTAAACCCAAATCCTGGTGTAGGTGAGTCGCTACTTAATGTTTCATTACATGCTCTTGGTTTTGTTGTAAAAGCATCACAAATACTATTAAGTAAACTTTGAGGATCTCTTGCAGAATTAACAGTAGTTCCGTTAATTACAAATGTAGGCGAACCTTGTATACCGTATTTTTGATTATCAGCATCGTCTATTAAGAACTTAGGATAAGTTCCATTAAGCCATGATGCCTTATCAGTATATGAACCCATAATATTGTATGTTTCATCAGTTTGAGCAATACAAGTGCTTAAAGAATCTCTTGTAATTCCAGTTGATTTAAGACATCTATCTGTATTTCCATCTTCTAAGAAACAATATAAATATTCATTATATTTGTCAGTAAATTCAGATTTAATACATGATTGTAATAATTCTTCTTTAACTTCAACTTCACCGTGCATAATGTAGTTTACAAATTTAATTTCAAAATCTATTGAATCACCTAAAAGATCAACAACAGGTAAAATTCCTTTTTCAGCTTGTGTACCATATGGACAATAGGACATTATAAATAATTCAACTATTGGTTTATCTGATGGTTCTAATTTTTGAACTTCTGGTGCTTTATTATCAGTTGCATTTACATCATTTATATTAATTGGATCTAAACCAGGTACAAACACTATTTCTCCATCTAAAGAGGTATAAATATTTAAATTTTGATCTTGTATTGTAAATGTATGTAAATACATATTATTTTCATAAATTGACTTTTTTAAATTAAGTTCAGGAAGATTAAATGCTGTAATTAAAAAATCTTTTGTAATATTACCAACTTGTAATGCATTTTGTGCATCTAATTCATCTGTTTGCTCGTTATTTGAGAAAAGAAAAATTGTTGATATTATAAGTAATATTAATAATACTAAGGAAACTATTTTCCAAGAATGATCTATAAAACAAAATTTATTTTTTGCTTTATGTATTTTATGTTCATGATTTTTCGAAGATTTTTTCATATTTTCATTCATTTTTTATCACCAAATATTTTTTAAAAAAATTAAAAAAATAGTTTTTTTTTAATTACATATTTATATATATATATATATAGAAATATTTAAAAAGAAAATTATAAACTTTTTCTAACTTTTGACATAGAAAAACCACAATCTAAAAGTTCTGATTCAGAATAACCAGCAAGTTTAAGTTCCTCTAAATTATAACCAACAGATCTAAGTTCTTTTGCAGAAAAGTTTAAATTTTTAAGTTCTTTTGCACTAAAGTGTATTACTTTCATAAGTCTTATACCAATTCCAAGATCAAAAACTTCTTTTGCAGAATAACCAGCATAATGAAGTTGTCTTGCACTATATCCTACATCATAAAGATCTTTTGCTGAAAAATTACCATCTCTCATAAATGATGCATCAAACCCAGCAATCTTTAATTGTCTTGCAGAATAGAATGTATGTAAGTCTTTTGGAACATATCCAGCTTGAGCCATTTCTTTTGCAGTGTATCCTGCATTATAGAATTCAGATATGGGTACCTCTAATTTATTAAGTTCTTTTGCTTTATAACCTGCAAATCTAATGCTTGAAACATCAAATCCAGCATCATAAAGTTCTTTAGCTGTATATCCAACCACATGGTATTGTTTAGCAGTATATCCTATGCTTAAAAGTTCTCTTGCACTAAATCCACCTTTTCTTAAATCAATTAAAGAGAATCCTTCTAAATGAAGTTCAAGAGAAGTAAAACCAGCAAGTCTTAAATCAACTAAAGAATATCCATTTGCTAAAAAGTCTTTTATAGTACAACCAAGCATATGAACTTCTCTTAAAGAATAACCACCAACAAGTAAATCATTACAAGTAACTCCTGCGTTTTTAAGTTGAATTGCTTCATAACCAGCTTCTTTTAAATCTTTAATTGAGTATCCTAAATTTATTAGTTCAGGAATTGTATATTTAAGATATTTAAGTTCATCTAAATTAAGTTTATCTTTTGAAACTTTAACTTCTTCAACTGGTGATAGGTGAATAAGATCTGATAAATCATAACCTGCTTTTTTTAAATCTTCAATAGAAACTCCACTTTCAGCTAACCATTTAGCAGGAATTTCTTCTTTTTTAAATTTAGTTAAAGAAATTTCTTTTATAAGTTCTTTTAATGAAAAACCAACATCTAAAAGTTCTTTTATGGTAAATCCTTCTTTTAAAATTTCATTTAATGTATAAACCGATCTTACTTCTTCTAAAGTATAACCTTTTTTTATAAGTTCTTTTAATGTAAATATTTTAACAAGATCTTTAATTGAAAAACCACAATCTAAAATTTCTTTAAGTTTATAATTAGCTGATATTAAATCTTGTAAAGAATAACCTGCATGTTTTAAATTCTTAGCAGAGTATGCGTATTCTTTTAATTTTTTTGCAGTAAATTTAGCATTTTTTAAATCTTTAGCATCAAATTCAGCAAACAATATTGTATGTTGATCAAATCTAACTTTTTTAAGATCTATTGGTTTGTAACCTATGTTTTTAAGTTCTTTTGTACTTACACCTGCAAGTTTTAGTTCCTTTAAAGAAAAACCAGTATTCTTTAAATCTTTTGCAGAAAAATGAAGATAATAAAGATCTTTAGCTGAAAAATTAAGTTCTTTTAAAATTTTAATTGAGAATTTATTTTGTTTTAAAACAACAGCATCAACACCATATGAAAAAAGGTCTTTTGCAGTCATAGTTTTTAAAGTTTTTTTATTAATAATTATTTTTTTAACTTTTTCTTTTTTAGGAGTTTTTACTTTTTTAATAGTTTTTGTTTTAGCTACTTTTACTTTTTTAACAGCTTTTGTTTTAGTTACTTTTACTTTTTTAATTTTAATTCCAATTTCTAAATCAGTAAAACCAGCTTTTCTAAGATCATTAATACTAAATTTAGCTTTTTTAAGTTCTTGTATTGTATATGTTCCTTGATAAAGTTCTTTTGCTGATAAATTAATTGTTTTAAGTTGAGTTGCTGTAAATTTAGCTCTTTTTAAATCCTTAATAACAAATCCAACTTCTAAGAGTTGTCTTGCACTAAATTTTGATTTTTTAAGTTCTCTTGTAGTATAACCAACTGCTTTTAAATCTTTTAAATTAATACCAATTTCTTTTAATTCTTTTATAGAATAACCAGATACTTGTAAATCTTTTACAGAATAACCCACAGAATATAACTCTTTAGCAGTAAAATCTAAATTTTTAAGATTAACTCCACTAAATCCTACTTCTTTAAGTTTCTTTACTGTAAACCCTGCTTTGTTTAATGTTTTTGCTTTAAAGCCAAGTCCTTTTAAAACTGTATAATTTGCTTTTATTTCTTTTAATTTTTTTGCAAAATCAATTCTATTAATATTAAATTTTGAGAAAATAGTAACATCTACAGGAGATATAATATATCTTGAAGGAGAGTTAATTTGTTTTAATAATAAAGAATCTAGTTCTTTTTTAGTTAATTTTTTAATATTTATTGTCATATATAAGCACCACCTAAAATATATAATTATATTTAGTTAAATAATTATAGTTGAGTTAAGTTTAAATATATTGTTTTTAGTTATGTATACTTAAATTCATTTAAAATCATTTTTTTTATCTAAAAAACAAAAATATAGAGCCAATAATAATAATTATTACAATCCATATAAATAATTAAATTTTTATTTAATCTTTTAAAAAAACCTAAAATTCACATATAACTCAATAATAAATGTTAAAGATATAAAAATATAGTTAATAATTATCGTTTGATTTTATTATTTATAATACTATTTAAAAATGATTGAGTTTTAATTGTTGTAAGATCTCCTTCTTCACCAAAACTTCCATTTAAATTTCCATGATTTCTTTTAGGTATAATATAATATTCAGCATAATGATCAGAATTTATTAACTTTAAATAAAAATCCAAAGCCTCAATTTTACCAATTCTTAAGATACTATTTTCAGCACTAAAAAGAATTATTGGTGGAATATTTGTATTTTCATTAATATGATTAATTGCAGATGCTTCTTTTAAAAAAGAATCATTTTCACTAAAAGTAAACATTAGATATTTACTTACAATTTGACTATCCACATCAAACTCTCTTGATTTTAATAAATCATAACCTATTCCTTCTAAAAGAATAGAGCCTTTAATTACACTTAAATCCATATTATTTTTTTTTAAATAACTTTCATCAGTTGAAATTAATGATATTATTTGAGCTCCAGCAGAGTGCCCACCTAAAAAAATTAAATCTCTATCTCCAGAATATATATTTATATTATCGTAAACCCAAGCTATAGCTTTTGAAACATCTTGAACATATACAGGAAATTTATATTCAGGAAAAACTCTGTAGTTTATATTTACAAAAACATAATTTTGATCTGTAAAATATATACCTTTTAATAAATAATCTCGATAGTTATTTTTGTTTCCAAAAAAATCAGTCCAAGCTCCACCATGTACAAAAATAATTACTGGCATTTTTTTATCAGGTTTATCTTTAGGAACATAAATATTTAATGAAGTATAATTAATATTATAGTTTACATCTTTTGGATTATCCACATATGGAATATCTTGATAAATTTTAAAATTTGCTTTCTTTTCTAAATTATAATAATAAACAGTAGTATATATAATTGAAAATATTATAAATAAAAAAAGAATAGATAAAAAAACAAATAAATATTTGTATTTTATATAAATATTTTTTATCATTAATAATCACATATTTAAATAAATTTGCTTGATATTATAGCTAAATAACCACCTACAAAAGCAGTAATTAACTGTAAAATACCCATAGCTGTTAAGAAAATTATAGGAAAATTAAAAAAATAAACTAAAATACAAGTATAACCAAATAATAACCCTGCCTTAATTAAAGAAGACACAACTGGAGTTATCCATAGATTCATATTTTTTCTAAATTTTAAAAATTTAAAACTTAAAACATAGGTAAGGTTTGAAATCCATATCATTGGAATAAAATAAAGTAAAAAGTGAGTGTTAGTTCCAAATATTAACCCAGCTGCTAAAACTCCTAAAGATGGTAATAATATAATAGGCAATATATATTTTAGTTTAAAATAAATTGCAGATCTAATTAAAAAGAAATTAACTAAAATTCCAATAATCCATTGAGGATGAGCAATTATAAAAGGCAAAATAAAAACAGCTACACAATAAATAGCAAATTCAAATACTTCTAGATTATAGTATTTAGAAATATTTCTTAAATTATAATAATTTTTAGAGCTATAAGTAAAATTATTTTTATTCATACAAATAGTATATATGTTACATTTAAATATATTACTTATAAATTAAATTAAAAAAAAAACAAAAACAAATATTAATTCATAAAAATAATAAAATTTCTGCTAATTTGGTTACTTCATTCCTTTCATAAATATGTTCTTTTTCACCTAAATTTATTAATTACTTCTTTTATTAAATTTTTAATAATTGTTTTTTTTATCTTTTTTTTAATTTTAAGATATTTAATAATATAAAAATGTTTAAATTTATTTAAAAAAAGAAAAATATCCCCCCTCCCAGATTTGAACTGGGGATCTTCCGGTTACCGCCATTAAAATAAATTTAACTTTGGTATTACCCAAAATGTCTACAGCCAGACGCACTAGACCACTATGCTAAGGGGGGTGTTTATAACTATATAATATATTAGCAAAACATATTTAAATAAAACTATTTTAGAATAATTTTTTTTAATTGTTTCTTTCTTGTTGGAAATAAGATTTTATAATAACCAACCGCATTTTCTGCCATAATATTATTTTCTAACATATATTTATTGAACGTATATGATTTTAAAGAATCTAAAACTTCTTTTAAATTGCCTTTATATTCTACATTTAAACTTTTTTCAACAATTTTTGAAAAATTAGATAAATTAATTTCTTTTATAAAAAATGATGGATCTTTTGAAAATAATTTAGAAATTTCAAGATTAAATGATGTTAAATTAATTATTTTCCCTAAGTATTTATTTATTTGAAAGTTACTTGTAACTTCAATTGAAATTAAAAACTCTAAAATATCTAAATCTTTAACACCGGGAATTATTTTCATTTTTTTAACAGATTTAAAATCGTTTGTATTAGCAATAAAATTAATTGTTTGATTCATAATTAATCACATTTTATGAAAAGATGGAAATGCATTTTTTTTTGAAAAATATTTTTCTAAAATATATACTTTACAGGCATGAAATAAAGCTTTTTTCTTAGCTTTTTTATATTCAGTTAAAAGTTCATTTACTTGTCTTTTAAATTTACTGGAATTAAGTTCCTTTAAAAAAGAAGTTTCATTCATTGAAAATAAAGCTAAGTTTGATTTTTCTAATTTTTTTACATCAAGTATCTTTTCTAAAAGAACGCCTACATATTTATTAATTGGAGTTTGAATAGATATGTAATATTTAAAAATATCCAAATCATTTGTTTTTAATTTAAACGGTAATTTTTTATCTTCTTTAAAATCGTTTACACTTGAAATAAACTGTATATATTCATCTGCCATATTAAATCACATATTTTTTATTCTAAATATAATAATAGATAAAGAATATAAAGACTATTGTTTAAAACACTTTGAACATCTTGCTTGGTATTTTTCAGTACCACCTAGAATAACAGTTTCTTTTGAATCTCCAAGTCTATAGGTTCTAGTTGCAGTTTCACCACAATTATTACAAACTGCATCAAGATGTATTACAAAATCTGAAAGAGCCATTAAAGTTCCAATATGATCCTTTTTGTCCTTAAAAGGAAAAGGTTTACCTTGAAAAGTTTGATTTAACCCGCAAGAGAAAACATTAACCCTAAAAGTTGTAATTTCTCTAATAATATTTAATATTTTAGAATCAAAAAATTGTACTTCATCAATAAAAACATTAACTAAAGGTACCTCTTTTTGGTTACTTGAAGCTATGTATTCTTTAACTTTTAATAAAATTAGTTCTGAATTACTACAAGGGATTGCATCTTCTTTAATACCATTATGATTTAATATTGATTTGTTTGAATATCTGTTATCCATTTCAGGTTTAAATATTAATGAATATCTTTTAGCTATTTCTTCTCTTGATTTAAGTCTTAAAAGCTCTGTTGTTTTTCCAGAAAACATAGGTCCTGTAATTGTTGTTATTTTTCCCATTTTTTATCACTCATTTTTTTTATTACTAATACATATGACTTCTTGTGCTAATTAATAAATCTGTAAAATAAACATCAATCTTACCATCTACTCTTTTAACAAAAATATTTGAAAGTTTTTCAAAATCTCCAATACCTCTTTTGTTACCTACAGAAACTGGTAAGAAGTTAAGTTCTGTTAATTTATGAATTTTATTCTGAATTGATTTAAGTTCTTTTGTTGTTATTTTTTTATCTAAATAAGCTTCACCCATTGTTTTTAATCCTGTAAAGTCATAAGCAATAATACTTTTCCTACTTAAGTTATCAGTAAACGCTAAATGAGGCTTTATTGTATTAATTCCATATTTTTGAAAAGCTTGATTTGCAATAAATTCATTATTTGCTAAAAAACTACTCATTGGAGCTTCAACCATTTTTAAAAAATAATCTTTAGATATATTTTCTTTTTTTAAAAATAAATTCATTTTCAGTAAATATTTATTATTATAACTACTTTTCTTAAAATGAGATAAATTTAAATCAAGTTTATCTGTACTTAAAGAATACTTTTTAATATTATTACTATTAATATTAAATACGTTTTTAGAAATAAAATCTATAACTTCAGGATATTGTTTAAATATATTTTTTCCAATTAAGCTTAGATGTAAAGTTTTAGATTTTTTAGAACCTAAATCAATTGAGTAATATAAAGTTTTGCCATTTAATTTTGTAACTTTAAATTGATTCTTATTTTTTATAAGTCTTTTTCTTTTTAAAGTAATATTAGAATCTATTTTTCCTAAATTAACATCTAATTTAGGTTTTTTTAATTTTTTTAAAATTTAAACAAATCATTTACACCTGATTAATTATAAATATAGTGGTTTACTATAAGCCGCTTTATGTAGTTAATAGCAATCAGTCTTAGCGGAGATTAAAATTCTCCTTGCACCAAATGTATTCCTGCATGATTTCAGCCTTTCTCTTTTCCCTTCAGTTCTACACATCACAAGTTTAAAATAGAAAAGAGCCGTCTTGTTTCTGTTCAGGAATAAAGCCCCATTAAGAACTTTTATTTTTTTAATTAAATTATTGGTGAGCGGACTTTCCTCATCTTTTTAGAATCACTCTAAAAAAATGTGCTAAACATAAACCACTATATATAATATTAAGATAAAAATAGTTTATAAAGCTATTTGTAAGCTTTATAAATTTCATAAGTACTAACTAATATTGAACTTAACCATAAATAAACAAAAAGCACTATAAACAACCCTATAAAATAATTTGATAAAATTGGAAATATTAAAGACAATAAACTTAATATAAGACTAAACACTATAATTAGAATTAATAAATATCCAATCAAAAAGATTTGAGTTATCCAAAAATTTTTTGTAAATATAATTTTTAAATTTTTTTTAAATTCAAAAAAGTCTTCAAATTTGTTTGATTTTAAATATTTAATAAAACCTAAATTTTTAATGTATTCTAAAATTAAAAAACCAATTATCATTATTAAAATAGTTATTAATAATAAAAAAATACCAAAATTCAAAACAAAAATATTTTCAGTATTAATTAATGCTTTTAAAAAATAAACAGGGACTAAAAAGATCAATAAAAAAACACCTTGAATAAATAAAAATATAAATGAACCAATTAAATAAATTAAACCTAACTGAAGTATCTTAACAATTGTTTTCTTATCATAATGCTTTAATGAAGTTAATAATTGTAAACCAATAAAACCAGCAGTAAAAAATATAGCTAAAATTAATGATGGTAAAATAAATACATCTCCAATTAAAGTTAATAATCCAATTAAAATTATTATTAATAAAAATTTAAAATTTATATAAGGTATTTTAATTATATTTCTAAAGTCTATCATAATTATTCACATTTATTTATATTATATATAAAG
>CAZQEL010000022.1:0-11411 GCA_964591795.1 uncultured archaeon
TTAAAAAGAGATTACAATACCCGTTTTTAGGGGTGATTGATTAATTTACTTAAAGTCCCACTATATATTTTTATAGAGCAGGGAATTAACAAAAAGAAAATCTCTAACCCTAATCAAAAAAATGGAAATACTCATCGTTATGTTTATTATCATTGCTCAAGAGGAAAAGACAGATTCTGTAAAGAGAAAGCTATAAGAGAAGAAGAGTTACTTAAACAATTATTGGAAATGATTGATAAGATTGATCTTGATGAAATTACCACCCAAGATAAAATTAAAAGAAAAATAACTAAGTTTAGAAAATTTAGTTATAGTGTGTTAGGGCAAGAAACCGAATTTGACAAAAGACCTATCGAAACAGATATCCGAAACTATGCAAAATACATCCTCACAGATGGCACCAAGGATGATAAGAGGGAACTACTGGGATGTTTGAGAAGTAGAGTAGAGATAAAAGATAAGGGAGTTAATTTAAATAAATGAAAGAAAGTTTAAAAAAGCCAAAAGGACCTTATTTTACAACAGTAATTAATTTAGTAAGTTATGATAACCTATGAAGGCTTGATTTTATATTTACAACGCGATAGAATACTGATTAATACTATGCGTAAAGATATAAAAGCAAAATTAAAAGATATGCCCGAACTACTTACTATTGGACAAGTAGCTGAAGTTTTTTCTATTCACCCTGATACTCTTAGGAATTGGGATAAAGAAGGGATTTTAGTTCCTTTAAGGGTTGGAACAAGAAAAGACCGAAAATATAGACCTCAAGATATTCAAACCATTATGGATAAAATGGGTAGTGAACTTACACTTCCCCAACTAGAGCAATTCCTTTGGAAAAGTGCTGATATTCTTCGTGGGAAAATTGATGGTTCTGATTATAAGAAATATATTTTCGGATTGTTATTCTTTAAAAGAATTAGTGATGTTTGGGATGAAGAATATAAAAAAACAAAAAAAGAATATGGGGATAAAAAAATCGCTCGTACTGACTATAATCATCGCTTCCAAGTTCCTAGAGAATGTCGCTGGGCTGTTATAGAAGAACAAGCAGAAAATATCGGACAAAAACTTAATGAAATTTTTGATAAATTAACAAATGCTAATAGCCCAAAACTAGATAAAATTTTTAATGATTTAGATTTTGCTAATAAAGACCGTTTCCCCAACGAAACGACCCAACGATTAATAAATCATTTTTCTCAATATAACTTTGGTGATACTTATATAAGTTCGGATTTGCTCGGAGATGCTTATGAATATCTAATTAAACAATTCGCTGCGGATGCTGGAAAAAAAGGTGGCGAATTCTACACACCACGAGAAGTTGAAAAAGTTATTGTTGAAATTTTAAAACCTCATAAAAAAGATCACATCTATGACCCTACTGTTGGATCAGGAGGATTTCTCCTTGAGGCTTTTCATTATTTAAAAAATAAAGAAAATGAAACTGTGGCGAGAACACTTTATTTAAATGGGCAAGAGTTAAATATTGGAACTTTCGCAATTGCGAAAATAAATATGTTTTTGCATGGGTTAGACGGGGCTGATATTCAAAGAGGAGATACTTTAGCAAATCCACAATTCTTAAATCCAAATGGGAGTTTGAAAACTTTTGATATTGTTGTAGCAAATTTTCCATATTCTATTAAAGATTATGAATATAATATTCTAAAAATAAATAAATATGGAAGAATTGATGGATATGAAATGCCCCCTAAAAGAAATGCCGACTATGCTTTTATCTTACATATAATTAAATCAATGAATTCAAATGGAAGAGCAGGTGTAGTGGTTCCTCATGGAGTGCTTTTTAAAACTGATGCATCAAAAAGAATTCGAGAACAAATTTTAAAAAATGACTTAATTGAAGCTGTTATTGGTATGCCATCAAAATTATTTTATGGAGTTGGTATTCCTGTAGCGATTATTATTTTCAATAAAAATAAACCAAAAGAAAGAAAAAATAAAGTTTTGATTATTAATGCTGAAAAAGAATATTCAGAAGGTAAAAATCAAAACTCACTTCGTGTTCAAGATATCCAAAAGATTGTTAAAACTTATGATAATTATAAGGATGTAGAAAATTATGCTCGGGTGGTAGATTTAAAAGAAATTGAAGAGAATGAATTTAACTTGAATGTAAGTCGTTATATTGATAATGGAGAAAAAGAAGAAAAAATTGATGTTTCTGCTGTTAAGAAAGAATTGGTTAAACTAGAAAAAGAGCGAACAGAGATTGATAAAAAAGTCGAGGATTATTTAAAAGTATTAAAGTATTAAAGTATTAAAGTTATGAATAAATTATTTAAATTAAAAATAAATAAATCATCAGAATACTGGGCTTTTATGCTTTTGTTTTTTCTCAGTTTTTCCTGCCTATATTTTTTTAGTTTTAGACTAGATGATCCTTTTAGAACTGAGTTTTTGAATATTATTGAATATTTAGGGGCTATCTTAATTGCAATGGTTGCTGGGTATTTTGCTTACTCTCAATTTTTAGAAATACGTTTTGAAAAAATAAAAGAACAAGCTAACCTTAGTTTTAAAAGAGATATGTACGCTAGAGCGATAAATTTATATACAGAAGCTATTTCCATCAGATCCGATGAGTTTCCTGTTTTTGCTGAATATACGGAAGTTTTGATTGCAATTTCTGATTTTGATAAATTTGATTTGATAGCTAAAGATTTAAAAAAATATGCAGTTGATAAAAGAGAACATTTGATTTGTTGCTACTTGATGTTTTCTAGGTTCATGTTGCAAGAAAATCTTGGTTTTGCTAAAAAACATATACTTGAAACAATAGAATCTTATGAAAAAAATAAAAATATTTTTGTATTAGGTAATTGGGATTTTTCTGATATAAAAAGGACAGAAAATTATAAGTCTCTTCAAGGAGAAGCAAAAAAGATTTTTGATAATTATATAAAATTTGTAACAGGACAGTTGAAGAATGATTCGTTAAGTAAGTTTTTGAATGGCGATTACATTTTAAGTTAATTTAAAAATGAAAAATCAAGAATATTACAACAAAATATTTAATGAATACAAAGAATTAGAAGCTAAAACTTTTATTCCTGTTAATGATGTTGTTAAGGGTAAAAAAATAATAGGTGTTCATATTAAACCCGAAGATCTCTTTCGTCGAGATGAAGTTAGAGAAGAATTAAGAAAGGGTTTAAATTTTCTTTCTAATGAACAATTAGAATTTTTGTATGACGATAGTGATTCTTTATTGGTTTTAGAAGCGGTAAAAACTTTGGCTAATAGAGATTTAATAAATAACAATATTAACTAATATGCCAACACTTTCAACAAGGTCAACTTCTAGAGAAACAATGGAAATGGATCCCATTGTATTAAGAGAAACAACTACAACTAGATTGACTTTTTATCCATGTTGGGTTAGTTCATCAAGTAACCCATTGAGAGGAGGTTTTAAATTTGAAAGAAAAAGCCCATTAGATACTTGGGAAGCTTTTGATTCTAAACCGCTATCTAGTTTAAAAAAAGACGAAGCATATATTTTACCTTTAAAAGGCGACGAAATATCTTCTCTCTTGTTTAATTTAGAAAATATTAAAGAAATTCTTGAAAAGTACGGACATTCTTATGGTGAAAGAAATATTATTTTTAGTGAAAAAAATGCAGAAAATGTTTTATTACAAATAGGTGAAATAGATAATCGAGATTTAGTTATTCAACAATTAAAAAAATTAGAAGAAAATAATTTTAAGAATATAAGTTCTCTCGTTGACATAACAAAATTAGACAAAATTATTGAAGAATTTGAGAAAAACTTAAATAATTCAGATGAAAGTTTCTGGCAAAACTTTTTTGAAGACAAAGATGGTGTTTGGGTTTTACAACAAATTTTTTCATTTCCTGTTCTTTTTTTGCAAGGAGAGGCATATGTTGGCGGAAAAAATACTAAAGGGCGTCAAGGAAGAGGCGGTGTTGCCACAGATTATTTATTTAAAAATCATTCAAATGATAGTTTTGCTGTTGTAGAAATAAAAACTCCAAAAACCAAGTTAGTAAAAAATTATTTGTATAGAGGTGATTTTGAAGGAGAAACCAATTGTATCCATGAATTAGAAAAAGATTTGTATGGAGGCGTTATTCAATTAGAAAATCAAATACATACAGCGATAGACAAATTTAAAGATGAATTAGGGGAAGATTTTAAGGAATTAAACATGATTGATCCTTGTGGCGTGTTATTAATTGGTAATAAAGAAGATTTAAATATTAGTCAGAAAAAAACTTTTAATTTGTTTAGAAAAACATTGGGGAAAAATTTAATTTATACCTTTGATGAACTTTTATTTAAAATTAAGCAATTTCGAACATTTTATAATGAAAACTAACCAAATACAAAAGAATATTCCAAAAGGTTGGGGAGAAAAACAATTTAATGATTGTATTGTTTTACCTACAAAACTTAAAGGACTTAAAAAATCACAATATAAATTAAGTGGTAAATATCCTATTTTCGATCAAGGTCAAAGCTACATAAGTGGATATACAGATAATAATGATTTTTTGAATGATAATTCTCCAGTAATATTGTTTGGGGATCACACAAGAATTGTTAAATTAATAAAATCACCCTTTGTTTTAGGAGCTGATGGTACTAAAGTTTTTTGGGTAAACGAGAATATTGATATTGATTTCTTTTTTTATTCTTTATTAAATACCGAAATACCGAACACTGGCTACAATAGACATTTTAAATTTCTAAAGGAGAAAAAGTTTTTAATTCCAGAAGATATAAACGAACAAAAACAAATTGCGAAAATTTTGAAAACAGTTGATAAAGAAATGGAAAAAACTGACGAGATTATAGGGGGAACGGAAAAGTTGAAAAAAGGTTTGATGCAAAAACTTTTTGAGAAAAAAGAGGGGTGGAATGTATTGAAAATAAAAGATTCTCCGATTAAACTAATTGATGGCGATCGAGGTGTAAATTATCCGAAAGTCAGTGACTTTACTACTGGTGGTTATTGTCTTTTTCTGAGTAATAAGAATATAAAAAATGATGAATTTATTTTTTCAGATTCACAATTTATTTCTAAAGAAAAAGATGAGTTATTAAGAAAAGGAAGGCTTCAAAAAGAAGATGTTATTTTAACAACAAGAGGAACTGTTGGAAGTGTGGCTTTTTATGATAAAACCGTAAGTTTTCAGAATATAAGAATAAATTCAGGGATGCTTATTTTAAGATCGTTTGACGGAATAGAACCTATATATTTATATCAATTATTGAAAAGTTCTTTATTAAAAAACAAATTTAAGGAGATCGTTTCAGGATCTGCCCAACCCCAGCTCCCGATAAGAACACTTGAACAAGTTTTTATACCAATACCACCAGAAGGTGAGCAACAAAAAATTGCAGAAATTCTTTCGGCTGTCGATGAAAAAATTTTAGTTAATAAAAAATTAAAAGAAAAACTAACCCAACTCAAAAAAGGTCTGTCGCAAGATCTTTTGAGTGGTAAAGTACGAACAAAAAAATGAATAATATATATATAAAATCAATGCCAGTCAATATGTTTAATGGGATTTTTAACATCACCGTTACTTTTGATAATGGATTAAATATAATAAGTGGGGTAAATGGTACTGGAAAGACACAAATATTAAGGTTGCTTAAAGAGAATAAAGGGATTACTTCTACTGCAGAAAAATCATCAGACCAACTTTCTATTTTTGCCATTAGTCCAAAAAGAAATACAGAGAAAGAAGCAATCGATAGTATCTTTCAACAAGTTCGAACACAAAACAAAACAATCAAAACTTTTTTTGGGCAAATTAAGGGATTTCAAATTAAAGATTCTGGTTTTGAAAATTATCCATCCTTTGCAGAATTATTTATACAGGAATATGATTCTTTAATGCAGGATGGTGTAACTGGTCATAAACTAGCAATAGAGAAAACTTCTGAAAGTTTCAATGAAGTTCTATCAAAAGTATTTCCTGAATACAAAATTAAAGCCACATGGGTTTTAGGCGAAACTGATCTTTCTGGGAAGTTAGATTTAAAAATCAGTAAGTATTCAACAGAACCCATATCAATAGAATATCTCAGTACAGGAGAACGCGAAATGTTTGCCCTTCTGTTTGCTATCTTTGTGAGTAGGCACGAAGAAGATATTTATTTAATAGATGAGCCAGAAATTCACCTAAATTGGGATTTAGAAAAAGGACTTTTCCAATTCTTTGATTGGTTTGGTACTAAATTTGAAAAACAAATAATTATTGTGACGCACTCCAGGATTATTTTTAAGAAAGAGTTTTATCCTAGAACCCAATTTTTAGTTTGGAAAAATAATCAGATAATTAGCCGTTCTGAAATAACTGATAAGCAAAAAGAATCAATAGCGGGTGAATTGTCTGACTCGATTAGCATTTCAGATTTTTCTAAGACAACCTATTTTGTAGAGGATGAAACTCAAAAATTAATTATTAATTTTTTGGCAGAAAAATTTAATAAAACCGTATCTATAGTTGTTTGTGGCAATAAGTCAAACGTTAAATCAATGTACTCTTTATTATTAAAGGAACAAAGTGATCTTCTATATTTTTTGGTTGACGGAGACAATGAAGGAAATGGGATCGTAGATCCAAACTTTATTAGCTTAGGTAAATATTGCATAGAGAATTATTTATTAAATATATCAATATTATCGTCACTTCTTTCTAAAACCGAAGATCAAATAAAAATAATGCTAGTTGATTGTTTGAAAAAAATAAGCTCAAATAAACATTTTTTGGTTTATAAAAAACTTGCGGAAAATAGTAGCGACTTTCCTCTTGATGTTTTAGACACCTATAGCGGTAAGGATCTGTTAAAATGCTTTGCTTCTGATCTCAATAAAACAGTTCCGGAATTAACGAAAGAAATTCTTGAAAAGATTGCTCTAGAAGATAAGCTCGATGGAATTTTTTCAGAGATAATTCCCGGAATAAAATAATATGAAATTCAACGAACAATACACAATAGAAAATTACATCATTAAGTTCTTAGGAAAAGAGCTTGATTATGAATACATAAAACCGAAGGATTTTGCAAAACTGCGGGAATTTGAGAATGAATATATTATTTCTTCTCTTTTACTTAATGCTATAAAAAAGATAAATAACATTTCTGATGACGAAGCAAAATCTATTTTAAGAGAAGTTAGGAAAATAGATAATAATGAAGATTTTCTTAA
Organism: uncultured archaeon; assembly: GCA_964591795.1. Classification (GTDB taxonomy): domain Archaea; phylum Iainarchaeota; class Iainarchaeia; order Iainarchaeales; family CSSED10-239; genus Forterrea. The sequence continues at coordinate 7,227 of CAZQEL010000022.1, forward strand.
AACTTTCCGTAATGGAATTAATCTTAAAGATTCCGAAACTGGAAAAATGAGAGATTATTTTATTATTGATTTCGACAATCTTGGAAACAACCATTTTGTTATAACTAACCAATTTTATTTTGAAGGTAATTCTGAAAATATAAGAACGGATGTTTTGGTTTTTTTAAATGGTTTACCTGTTGTAAATATTGAAGCTAAAAGTCCTACTGTCTCAAGTAGTGTAAATTATGCGAATGCTGTTGGGCAGATCAAAAGATATGAAAGAAACGCTTTTAAACTTTTCTGGCCAAATTGTTTTAATATTGCTACAGACGGATTGGAAACAGTTTATGGAGCAACCTATTCTCCTGCTCAGTATTTCTTAAAATGGAAAGAGGAAGAATTAAATGAGAAGTATGAAGAAGAACTTGAAATAACTTTATATGCTTTGCTATCGCGAGAGAGATTATTAGATATTATCAGAAATTTTATTCTTTTTGACAAAGATAAAGAACAAACCATAAAAAAAATTGCTCGTTATCAACAATTAAGAGCTACTAATAAAATCGTAGAGAGAGTTAGAAAAGGAGAAGATAAGAGAGGTCTTATTTGGCATACTCAAGGATCAGGGAAATCACTGACTATGTTTTTTACTGCATGGAAATTACGATTTAATAAAAACTTAAAAAATCCAAAGATATTTATTTTGGTTGATAGAATTGATTTAGATGATCAAATTTATGAAACTTTTGTAAATTGTGGAGGTAAGAATGTTGTTCGGGTTAATTCTCGTCGTGATTTGGAGAAAAAAATAAAATCTTCAGAAAGAGGTATTTTTATCTCAACTATTCAAAAGTTTTCAGAATTAGGAAATGATGTTAAAAATCTTGATGAAAATATAATTGTGCTTTCTGATGAAGCTCACCGTGACAATGAAGGAATTTCAGCAATCAATTTAAGAAGCTCAATGGAAAATGCTTTTTTCTTTGGATTTACAGGAACCCCTATTGATAGAACTACTTTAAATACTCATAGAAATTTTGGAGCTGAGGGAGAAAGATATCTTGATTACTATTCAATCAAACAAGCTATTGATGATGGAACTACTCTTCCTGTTACATATGAAGCAAGATTATCTAAATTCTTTATTGATGAAGAAAAACTTGATAAACAGTTTGAAGAAATGACTGAAGGACTTTCTGAAAAAGAAAAAGAGCAAATATCTAAAAAATACGGGAGAAAAGAAGCAATCGTAAAGCTTGATAAACGAATGGAAGCAATTGCTCAAGATATTACTGAACATTATAAGTTATATGTTGAACCTGCTGGATTTAAGGCTCAGATTGTTTGTTATGATAGAGAGGCTACAGCTAAGTATAAGGAACTTTTAGATCAACTTGTGTCAAAAGATTGGTCGGCTGTTATTTATTCTGCAGGTGATCCAAATACAAGTCCTGAAGAATTACAAAAATATAATACCACTAAAGCAAAAAGGGAAAAATTAATTAATGACTTTAAAGATCCAAATAGTCCTTTAAGGTTCTTATTGGTGTGCGATATGTTATTAACTGGTTTTGATGCTCCTATTGAACAGGTGATGTATTTAGATAAGCCTCTTTGGGATCATAATCTTTTACAAGCTATCGCTAGAACTAACAGAATCTATCCAAACAAAGGAGCTGGGAAAATTATTGATTATTACGGAATAACTAAAAGTTTACATAAAGCTTTAGATTTTGATGAAAGTGAAGTTGATTCTGCAATGATTAATATAGATAAACTTAAAGAAGAATTCAAAGATATTCTATATGAAATTATGGGTATTTTTGTCAATGTAAATATTGAAGACCCTTCAATTGAGAATCTTCGTCGCTGTTTGAAAATATTTGCTGAAAATAACGAAAAGCAAAAATTCTTTAGTAATAAATATGGACGACTAAAACTTTTATTTGAAGTCTTGTCTCCTGATCCTTTCCTTAAAGAATTTGTAAGAAAATTTGAATGGTTAACTAGTGTTTATATTGCTTTCAGTAAAGAGTTTGGTGAAAGTGCTTATAGTTCAGAAGTCTTGGCTGAATATGGTGAGAAAGTTAAAAACTTAATTCAACAAAGAGTTGATTATGAAGGAATTACAAAAAATTTCAGAGAATTAAATATAAATGATTTGTATGTGATGGAAAGATTAAACAAAATGGATGATGAAGAGAAAGCTTTGAATCTTGAAAAGATGCTTAAACAAGAAATTTCTTTAAATGTTGATACAAATCCTGCTTATAAAAAATTTAGTGAAAGATTATCAGCAATCAGAAGAGAATTCGAGAAGAATCAAATTGATTTATCTGAAAGAATTAAACGGTATCAAGAATTACTTGAAGATATAAAAAATAAAGGTGACGAAGCTAAAGAACTTGGATATTCATTAAAAGAATATGGTCTTTATGTAATTTCAGAAGAATTTATTAAAGGAGATAAAGATTTAATAAGAGATTTTATTCAAGAGATGTCTAAAAGAATTGAAAATGTACTTGATGCTGGGTGGCAAGAATCTTCTAAAAGAGATGAATTCTTGAAAGAAGTTAAGAGAATTATTCAAGAATTAATATTAAAAGAATATAAAGAAAAAATAGAGGTTTCTGATTTCCATAAATATCTAAATCGTTTAGTGGATATTGTAATAAAAAAATTCTAATAATGAAAAAAGATATTACTTTAAAAGATAAAAAAATCTCATACACCCTTAAAAAGAGCAAAAGGGCTCGAAGAATGAGGTTGGCGGTTTATTGTGATGGAAGTATTGTTGTAACTACACCTCTTGGTTTAAGAGGAAATATTGTAGAAAAGTTTTTAACTGAAAAAACTCAATGGTTATTTGCTAAATTAAATTTTTTTAAACAATTTGATGGAAAAGCAATTACAAAGTATAGCCATGAAGACTATTTGAAATTTAAAAAAGAAGCTTATATTTTGGCTGAAAAAAGAATTACTTATTTCAATAAAATATATAAATTAAAATACAACAAAATAAGTATCAAAAATCAAAAGACTCGTTGGGGTAGTTGCTCAAAAAAAGGTAATTTAAATTTTAATTATAAAATAGCTCTTTTACCTCAAAAAATTTCTGATTACATTATTGTTCACGAACTATGTCATCTAAAAGAATTTAATCATTCAAGAAAATTCTGGAATCTAGTTGCTCAAGTGATGCCTGATTATTTAGAAATAAGAAAAGAACTTAAACAAAGTGGTTATCAATTTTATAAATAGTTTTAATTTTTGAGAATAAAAAGATGATCCAGAAGTGGAGATTGCTGATTTAGAAAAAGGGATTGATGAAATGGTTTATAAAATTTATGATTTAACGGATTAGGAAATAAAAATTGCTGAAGGTAATTAAAAATTGTAAAAAAACAAATTGAGGAGTTGATGGAAAGGACTGAGAAATAAATTAAACATTATGGGTAAAGATGAAGTTAATAAAATAATAAAGCAAAAAATAAACTCTACTATTGGAAATATTGGAAATGGTGTTTTGTATGATTTGTGTCAAAAATATCCATTACACGATAATCCAGATGTTATAAATGCAAAAATATGGCTTATCGGTAGAGCATATGCTGCAGCTATTGAGAGAAGAAAAAAATATCTTAATGATTTAAATGATGATTTTTACGAAAAACGAGTAATTCCAATGATTATGAAATCAAGTATTGATCAAAGGATAGATAAAATTAGAGAATATAAATCAATCACAAAAGAAAATATTTTAAATATATTGAAAGTTCACAAATTTTTATCCGATTTGTTTTGTGATATTTCAGGACTTAAAAAAAGATCATTAGCATCAAAGTATTTGCATTTTCATTTTCCAGATTTATTTTTTATATATGATTCAAGAGCAAAAAATGCTCTGTCTAAAATTTCTGATAAATTATCATTAGAATATAAAAAGATTATTGACAGTAAAAAAGTGGATAAAAAATATGCGACATTTTTTTGTAAATCATATGAAAAAAAGAATGAATTTGAAGATATCCAGCCAGATATCTCTACTAGACAATTTGATTCAATATTAATAGTAATAGCTAATCAAGAACTAAGAAAATAAAAAACAAAAAAAGAGGTCAACCATCTTTCCCCCTAATCAGCTAACCCCTAACAAGCCAACTTATGCTACAATTAACTCAATGAAAACCAAAGCAATTCTTG
>CAZQEL010000023.1:0-10944 GCA_964591795.1 uncultured archaeon
AATGGTCAAATTTGACCATTTTCTTTTTTTTCTTTTTTAGTTCGGTTTTTAAATGTTTTATATTATATTTTTATATTAAATTTATATAAAATGGTAATTAATCATGATATCTGTATTTTTTGAACTTGCAATTATAATAGGAATTGCAACCATAATAGGTCTTTTGGTTAAAGCATTAAAACAGCCATTGATTATAGGATATATTTTAACTGGTCTTGTAGCTGGTCCTTATTTTCTTAATATTATTAGTTCAATTGAAACCATTGAAATTTTTTCCTCAATTGGTATTGCTCTTTTACTTTTTGTTGTTGGACTTCACTTAAATCCAAAAATAATAAAAGAAGTAGGAAAGGTATCAATAATAATTGGTATTGGACAGGTATTAGTTACTTTTATTTTAGGTTTTTTACTTTCTAGATTTTTAGGTTTTCAATTGTTATTGTCTGCATACATTGCAATAGCATTAACTTTTAGTAGTACAATTATTATTACTAAATTATTATCTGATAAGGGTGACGCTAATAGACTTTATGGTAAAATAGCTATTGGTGTTTTAATTATTCAAGATTTAATTGCAATGTTATTTTTAATGATTGTTTTATCTACTGCAACTTCTATGAATTTATCATCAAGTCTTTTAAAAACTTTATTTAGTGGATTAATATTAATTGGAATTGTTTTTTTATTTGGAATATATGTTTTGCCAAAACTCACAAAATATATTGCAAGATCTCAAGAACTTTTACTTTTGTTTTCAATTAGTTGGGCTTTGGTTTTGTCTGCTGTTTTTTATGTTTTTAATTTTTCAATTGAAGTTGGAGCTTTTTTAGCTGGTATGACTTTATCCATGTCACCCTATAAGCATGAAATCAGTTCTAAAATGAGTCCAATAAGAGATTTTTTCATAGTTATTTTCTTTATATTTTTAGGTTATCAAATGGGTTTTTCTAATATACATTCTCAAATTTTACCAATTATTTTACTTTCTTTATTTGTTTTAATAATTAAACCAATTATTGTTATTATTTTTATGGGTGTTTTAGGTTACTCTAAAAGAAATAGTTTCTTGTTAGGTGTATCTTTAGCGCAAATAAGTGAATTTTCTTTAATTTTAATTGCTCTTGGTATTTCTGTGGGTCACTTAGATGTATCTATTATTTCTGTTTTAACAGCAGTCACATTAATTACAATGGCAGGTTCTAGTTATTTAATAATTTATGCTGACAAAATATATCCAAGATTTTCAAAATTACTTTCTTTTTTTGAAAGAAAAGGAAAGAAGGTTGATGATGTTTCTTATAAAAATGCGTCAAGTCATGAAGTTGTAATTTTTGGGTATGATAGGATTGGTTTTGATCTTGTAATTTATCTTAAAAGACATAAAACTAGTTTTTTAATTGTTGATTATAATCCTCAAACTATTCTTAAACTTTCAAAAAGAAAGATTTCTTGTATTTATGGTGATGTTACAAATATGGAACTTTTAAATGAGCTTGATTTTAATAAAACAAAAATGGTTATTTCTAATATTTCAAGTTATGAAACAAATATTACTTTTATAAATAAAATTAAAAAGTTAAATAAAAATATAATAATAATTGTTACTTCAAATAGAGTTGATGACACCTTCCATTTTTACAAAGAAGGGGCAACACATGTTGTTATGCCATCTTTATTAGGTGGAGAACACATTTCTTCTTTAATTAATAAAAATCATTTCAATAAAATAAAATATATTGAAGATAAGTTTAAACATATTTCTTCCTTTGAAAATAGAGAAGAACTTGATTATGAAGATGTTTAATTTATTTAAATGCTTTAAAGATATATTTATAAATATAATATCCTAAATATTAATAACAACTAATTTTAAAATATAAAGATATTTATGAAATATACAGGGTTAACTAAAGAAAAAGCTAAAGAAAATTTAGATAAGTTTGGTTTAAATGAGATTATTGATCTCCATAAGGTTAAATGGTATTCTGTTCTTTTAAGACAGGTTAAAAATAATTTTATTGTTTATCTTTTATTTGGTGCTGCTTTTCTTTCTTTTTTAGTTGGTAAAGTAACAACTGCATATACAGTTATTGCTGTAATTTTAATTGTTGTTGGTGCTGGTTTTTTTCAAGAGTTTAAAGCTGAAAAAGCAGTCTCTGCTCTTAAAAAAATGATAACTCCTAATACCCTAGTTATAAGAAACTCAAAAGAAGATGAAATACTATCTACAGAAATAGTGCCTGGAGATATTTTAATATTAAGAACAGGTGAAAGAGTTCCTGCTGATGCAATTATTCTTGATTTTAAAAATTTACTTATAAATGAATCTATTCTTACTGGTGAATCAAAAGAGGTTCAAAAAATAATTTCTTTAAAAGAACCATTTACTGATGATAATTTTGTGTTCATGGGTACTTATATTGTAAGTGGAAAATGTACTGTTAAAGTAATGCATACTGGAATGAATACTAAATTTGGAAAAATAGCAGGATTAATTTCAGGTATTGAAAAAGAACTTCCATTACAAAAAAAAGTAAACAAAGTAACTAAATATTTTTCATTAATTGGACTTTGTTTATCTATTTTAACTGGTGTTTTAGTTTTATTAAAATCACCAATTATTACAAAAGATATAATTATTGAAGTAATTATTCTTGTAATTGCAATTTCAGTTGCAGCTTTTCCTGAAGGTTTACCTTTGGTTTTAGTATCTACTTTATCATCTGGTGCTTATAGAATGGCAAAGAAAAATGCAGTTGTAAACAGAATGTCAATCATTGAAACCTTAGGTGAAACAACAGTTATTTGTACAGATAAGACAGGTACAATTACAAAAGGTGAAATGACTGTTAGAAAAATTTATTTAGATAATCAATTATATAATGTTTCTGGTGTTGGATTTGATAGACAAGGGGTCTTTTTTAAAAACTCAAAAAAAATAATCTTTACTGAAAATAAAGATTTACTTTTACTTTTAAAATCAGGAGTTTTATGTAATGATTCATATATTAAAGAAATTAAAAACGATTCAAGATATAAAATAACTGGAACACCAACTGAAGCTGCTTTATTAGTTTTAGCTTCAAAAGCAGATATTTTTAAAGAAGACTTTGATATTTCACGTGAAGAAGAAATTCCTTTTTCATCAGAAAGAAAACTTATGAGTGTTTTAGTTAAAGAAAAAAACATAAGTACAGTTTATGTTAAAGGTGCTGTTGAATATATTTTAAAAAATTGTACTCATATTTTAAAAAATGGAAAAAAACATGTTATTACTAAAAAAGATATTTTAGAAATTGAAAATAAAAACTCATTGATGGCTAAAGCATCACTTAGAACTTTAGGTTTTGCATATAAAATAACAGATATTGAAAATTTAGAATCAGATTTAGTATTTATTGGTTTTATAGGTATGGAAGATCCACCTAGAGCAGAAGTTAAAGAAACAATTTCTCTTTGTAAAATAGCTGGTATTAAAGTTAAAATGATTACTGGGGATAATAAAGAAACTGCAATTTCAATTGCAAAAGAGATTGGACTTCAAGATGGTTCTGTTCTAGAAGGTTTTCAAATAGATGAACTTTCTGATGATGAGTTATCTAGAATTATTGAAAATGTTTCTGTTTTTGCAAGAGTAAGACCAGAGCATAAATTAAGAATTGTACGTGCACTTAAACAAAACGGTGAAATTGTAACCATGACTGGAGATGGTGTTAACGACGCGCCTGCTCTAAAAGAAGCACATGTTGGTGTGGCTATGGGGATTACTGGTACTGATGTATCAAGGTCAGTTGCTGATTTAACACTTAAAGACGATAACTTTGCAACTATTGTTTATGCAATAAAAGAAGGAAGAACAATTTTTTCAAATATACGTAAGTTTATGACTTATCAATTATCTTGTAATTTTTCAGAATTATTTATTATTATTTTTGGTGTTTTGCTTGCAAGTAATTTTGGATGGAGAATTCCAATTCTTTTACCTCTTCAAATTTTATTTATGAATATTGTGACAGATAACTTACCTGCAATCGCCTTAGGGTTCAATCCATCTTCAAACGATGTTATGAATGAAAAGCCATTAAAAAGAGAAATTTTAACTAAAAATTTAATAATTGTTCTTTTATTTTCTGGAGTTTTAATGACTTTTTTTACATTATCAGTATATTATATTACTTATAATGTTTTACATTTAAGTTCAGCTCATGCAGCAACAACTGCTCTTTTAACTTTAATTATGCTTGAAATTTTAGGTGCATTTAATTTTAGATCTTTTAGAAAAGGAGTTTTGGATAGATCCTTGTTTGTAAATAAGTATCTTTTCTATGCATCAATGGTTTCTATAATTGCAACTATTGCGATAATCTATACTCCTCTTAACAAAGCTTTTGAAACAATTCCATTAATGCCTATTGAATGGATTGTTGCTTTATCTATTGGTCTATTGTTTGTTTTAATTTTTGATAGTTTAAAGAAAATTAACAAAAGAACTAAGTTTTGGTCAATTGAAGGTTAGTTTTTTCTTTTTCTTATTATTTATATTTCTTTTGCTTTATATATTATATATTAAGTATAAATCGAGGAGGATGTTAATATATGCTTGATATAAAATACATACGAGAAAACGAACAACAAGTTAGAGATAATTTAAATAAAAAATTTCAAGAGCATAAATCCTCATCGTTAGATAAATTAATAATTTTAGATAAGGAATATAGAGAAAATTTAAAAATCGCTAATGATTTAAAACATAAAAGAAATAAATTAACTGAAGAGATTGCTGTGTGTAAGCATAACAACAAACCAGTTGACGAACTTTTAAAAGAAGTTAGAGAACTACCAAGCAAAATAAAAGAAATGGATGTAATCTTAAAATCTTTAAAAGAAGAAATCTATGCACTTCAAAAAATGATGCCAAACATTATCAGTAATGAGACACCTATAGGTAAGGATGATTCTGAAAATAAAGTTACTGAAGAGTTTGGAGAAATTAAAAAGTTTGATTTTGATATAAAAAGTCATTCTGAAATTGCAGAGGCATTAAATGTAATTGATTTCGATTCTTCAAGAGAAAATTCAGGTAAAGGTTTTTATTATCTTTTAGGTGATTTAGCACTTTTAAATAATGCTCTAATAAGATATGCTCAAGATATTTTGGTTAAAAAAGGTTATACATATATCTTACCGCCATTAATGATCAACAAAAAGGCATGTGATGGTGTTATTGACTTTGATTTTTTCAAAGATATGGTGTATAAAATTGAAAATGAAGATCTTTATATGATAGGTACTTCTGAGCATCCACTTATCTCTATGTTTATGGAAAAAGTAATTCCTGAAGAAAACCTACCATTAAAACTCTTTTCATACACATCATGTTTTAGAAAGGAGATTGGTGCTCATGGTCTTGATGAAAGAGGGCTTTTCCGTTTACATCAATTTGATAAGATTGAACAAGTGATTATTTGTAAGCCAGAAGACTCAATTAAATTATTTGAAGAAACAAAGAATAATTCTATTGAAATATTCAAAGGACTTGGTCTACCAATAAGAATTTTAGAAATCTGTTCTGGAGATTTGGGTGATCAAAAATACAGACAAATTGATCTTGAAGCATTTTCTCCAAGAAGAAATGGGTTTATTGAGTTAGGTTCTTGTTCAAATTTAACTGAATCACAAGCAATAGGGTTAAATATTAAGGGTAAGACTAAGCAATCTGATAAATATTATGTTCACACCCTAAATAACACTGCTATACCTACTCAAAGAACCTTGGTTGCAATCATTGAAAATTTCCAAACAAAAGAGGGTACTATTAAAATTCCTGAAATTTTAGTTCCTTATATGTATGGAAAGACCGAGATCTTAAAGCATACTAAGTTATTTTAGATTTATAAAATAACTTCTTTTTTATTTTTTTTATTACATAAAAGGTAGTGTATTAATATTTTCCTTATCTTCGACTAACATTAATTCAATATCTATATTGTTAATAAATAATTTATTTAATTCATCTATTGTTTTTTGTATCTCTTTAACATTTTCATGAAATAACTGAATAATTACATTTGGATTATTAATAGATATTACTAAAGAATTTATTAAATTATGGTTGTTACAAAATAACATTATTTTTTGTTTGGTATTAGTATCTAAATTTTTAATTGAACATAATAATAAAGAAAAAGAGTAATTTAATTTAGACATATCAAATATTAATCTGTGCCCACTTATTATACCTTCTTTGTAATATTTTTTAATATTGTATATAATTAATTCACAAGATATATCTGTATTTTTAGATATCTCGATAATTTTTGTTCTATAATTTTTTTCTAATTCTAAAAGTATTAATTTATCGTTTTTACTCAATTTAACTAAATCATTATTTAAATTTGAATTAATAATATTTTCTTTGTTATTTTTTAAAAATTTTAATGGATATAATTTAGTTAAAATAGGTTTTATTATTAAATGATCATAAATTAATAAGTCTTTTAATTTATTAGTTAAATAATCTTGTATTTCAAGTTCATCTTTAAATATACAATTTAAATATAAATTATATTTTCCGTAACATCTTCCCTTAGAAATACAATTCATATCATTTTTGATGTTTAAATCTTTATTTTTGCATTTTAATAAAATTATTACTTGTAAATGATATCCTAATTTATTGTAGTTAAATATAGTTGCAAATTTAATAATTAATCCACTATTAATATATTTTTTTATTTTGTAATTTACTTTCTCTTTGGATATATTTAATTTTTTAGATATATTTGTTAGTGATTCTCTTTTATTTTGATATAAATAACTTAGTAGTTTATAATCTGTATTAGTTAATTTCATATATAAATATAATTAGTAATATATATAAATCTTATTTAAATTAAATTTTTTTGTTATTTCATTTAATTTTGAGTGTTTTTTTAATAAAAACTATTATTAATAATAAAATATATATTCATTTTGGTGATTGTATGAAATTAAAAGAGATTACATCTAAAAAATATTCTTGTGTAATTGGAGCTTGTCCTGCTATATTTGAAAATAAAAATAATTATCTAATTATTGGAAAAAAATTAGATGCAAATAAATTCAATTTAGGTAATAGAGTAGGTTCAGGTGAAGTTTTGGTTGAAATACCTAAAAAAATTATTGATAAAAAGGCTTTATAGAAACCTTAGATTTAATTAATAATTAAATATATATTTATATAAAATATTTAAAAAATATATAGGTTTTAATATATTTAATATTATTAGCTATAAGTAAAATTATCTTTTTTTAATAAGAATGTTTGTTGTACCATTTAAATATATTTTGGTATAATATATTTTAGTATAATTATTATATTAAATATATTATTAATCTGATTAGAATGCAACTAAAAGAACTTATTATAAAGAATTTTAAATCCTTTGATTATACTAAAATACCATTTGATAAAGGACTTCATATTGTTGTTGGGCCTAATGGGTCTGGAAAAAGTAATATAGTTGATGCTCTTTTGTTTGTTTTTGGAGCGACTTCTTTAAAAAAATTAAGAGTTGATAAACTAACTAATCTTATTAATCATCATACTAAATCAAATACTGCTCTTGTACGTGCTGTTTTAAAAAATGAAGAACAAGATATTGAAATTTCAAGAGAAATTGATAAAGAAGGAAAATCTATTTTTTCATTAAATGGAAAAAGACAGGCTCTTCATGAAATAATGTCTTATTTAAATGAACTTGGACTTGATACAGATGGTTTTAATACAGTTCAACAAGGTGACGTTACAAAAATTGTAAACCTTAATTCTGAGGAAAGAAGAACAATTATAGATGATATTTCAGGAATTTCATTGTTTGATGCTAGAAAAAAAGAAGCAGAAGGTAATTTAAAAAAAGTTAAAGAAAGACTTGATAAGGTAAACATTGCACTAAACGAAAGAAAACCATATGTTGAACAATTACGTGATGAAAAAGATAATGCTATTAAATATAAAATCTTAGAAAAAGAAGAAAGTAAACTTAATTATAATCTTTATAAAAAACAAATTGATGCCTTTACTCAAGAAATAAATGATTATACTCAAGAACTTAAGGAAAAGGAAGAAAAATTAAAACTTTTAACTGTTGAAAAAGAAGAAAATAAGTTTAAAATTAAAAGTTTTGAAGAAAAACTTGAAATTATAAATACTGATTTAATTGAACACTCAGAAAAGGTGCAAACAACAATTGGTAAACAATTGTCTGAAATTAATGCATCTAAAGAAATTGTTACAAATAACCTTAATCTTTCAAAACAAAATTATACTTATTTAACTTCTGAGAATAACAAAGCAACTGAAAGTTTATCTTCTTTTGAAAAAGAAGTTGAATCATTAAAAATTATTATTTCTAATATTAAACTTAAAATTTCAGATAAAAATAAACTTAAAAACGAACTTAAAGTAAAACTTGACAAACATAAAAAAGAGTTTGAAGAAATTAAAAGTATGCAAGAAGAACTTTATGAAAAATTATCATTACACAATAAAAGTTTAACTGAAAAACAAGATATTTTCTTTGAGAAAAAAAGTCGTCTTAATGCTTTTGCTTTACAAAAAGAAACTTTAGAAAAACAAAATATTGAAGTGGTTCAAAGAGTTCAAGCATTTACACAAAAATCAAAAGAACTTTCAGACAGTGTATCTTTATTAGATAAGGATATTTTATTATTGGAAAAAGATATTTTAGAAAAAGAAAAATTATTAGTTAATAATATTTCTGAAAAAGAAATACTTGAAAATAAAATAACTAATTTAAAAATGGAACTTTCATCTTTAAAAAAAGATTTATCTACATCCACAAATATTTCTAATAAAAGAAAAGAAATTAAAGAAAAACTAGGTGTGTTTAAATCATTTAATGGTTTTTTAGATGAAGTTATTTCTCTTAATGATTTAGAAAAATCATATTATATATCTTATATTGTTCTAAAGGATGATTCTGAAATAAAAAAAATCATATCTGTGATTGATTATAATTTATCATTTATAATTTTATCTGTATTATATGTTGGACAAAAAGAACTATTAAATTATTTTAAAAAGAATTTAATTTCAACCCCAACTTCATTAAAAATAAAAGACTATTACTTTGATGGATTTTCATTTAAGAAAACTTCTTTTAAAGACACTTCAAAACTTGAACAAGAAATTATTAAAAATGAACTAAATTTAAATACTTTAAAAAGCTCATTTGATAAGCTTGTAACAGATAATAATTCTATTCAAATGGAAATTAAAACATTTACTGAAAAACTTAATTCTTTAAAAATAGACGTTAATACAAAAATTGCTATTAAAAAAGATTTATCTGAAAAATTAAATGAAGAGAGTGTAACTTCTAAAAATCAAACAACTATTATTAGAGTATCAAGTGGTATTTCTGAAACTGAAAAAGAAATAGCATCTCTTGATAAGGAAATTAAGGATGTTAGTCTAAAAAAGGAAGAACTTGAACAAAAACTTAAACAATTTAATGTAAGTATTAATGATACTTTAAGAAATGAATTTGATGATTTTGTTTCTGAAATAAATTTATTAGAGCAAAGTCTAATTTCAAAGTCTTCTGATGAAAAGATACTTATTGAAAAAATATTTAATAAAAAAGAATATATTTTAAGAAATATTGAAAAAATAAAAGAAGTTAAAGAAGAAATAATTAAGTTTGAGGATAGACGTTTAGAAATTGAAAATAGACTTATTAAAATTTCAAAGGATTTTGAAGAACAGGACTCAAAGAAAAACAAATTATTTACAGAAAAACAAGATGTTTCAAGAAAAATCACTGAAATTTCTCAAAAGATATATGTGTATGATACTGATATATCTGATTTAACTCTTTCCTTAAACAACATTAGAATAATGATGTCAACTAACCAGAGTAAAGTTTATCAAACTGAACAAAATTTAAAATTAATGGATATTAAAAAAGAAGATATGGTCTTTGTTGAAGAATGGGCTTTTGAAAAAATTAATTTTGAATTACGAAAGGTAAAGCGTGATAAAAATTCACTTGGTAATATTAATTTCAATGCTATTGATTCATATGATAAACTTGCAAAAGAATATGATGAAATTTTAGAAAAATGTATTGTTCTTTCAAAAGAAAAGAACGAAGTTGAATCTATGCTTTCTGAAATTAATATGAAAAAGAAAACAGTGTTTGTAGATTGTTTTAATAAAATAAATAAAGAATTTAAGGATATTATTAAAAAAATGTCAAAGCTTCTTTCTGGTGAACTTGTTTTAGAAGGAGAGAACCTTTTAGAATCAAAATTAATTATTAATATTACAAAGAATGGAAAAACAAAAAATATTGATATAATGTCAGGTGGAGAAAAGACAATAACTGCGCTTGCTTTTATTTTTTCTCTTTATGCTTATAAGAAAGCTCCTTTTTATATTTTAGATGAAGTTGATGCTGCTTTAGATGATTTTAATGCTGGAACTTTACTTAACTTTGTAAAGGAACTATCAAAGGATACTACAATTGTTTCTGTGTCTCATAATGGTGCATTTGTTTCAGGTGCAGATCAAATTATTGGTGTAACTTTAAAAGAGCATACTTCAGTTATTGGTTTAAATCTTAAGTGATATTTATGAAAGCATTAATTTGGTTCTGTAAAGAGTTTAAAATTGGAAATGTAGTTCATTCTAAAAGAATAAAAAAAGTAGATCAAGAAAATATAACTGTTGCAAATATTTCATAAAAAAATGTTATTGTGCCATGGATTACTATTCAATCTAAAAAAGATGTTGATTATTTTGATTTATTTTTAAATGATATTAATTTGTTAAAAAAAAGATTTAAAACAAATAAAATTATTTTACTTCCTTTTGCTCATCTAACAGAAAAGATTGCATCTGGTGATGTATCTTTTTTAATTCTTGAAAAATTAGTTAAA
>CAZQEL010000024.1:0-9968 GCA_964591795.1 uncultured archaeon
AACTAATGGTTATATTATAAATATAAAATAAGAAACATTATTTTTTGGATTTTATCATTCATAGATTAAAATTAAATTATAGTTTAAATAGTAACTTATTTAAATTATTTTAATATATATATAATTAGAAAAAACATGGGTTTATTAGAATTTATTTTTGGTTGGAAGTTAGTTAATGAAAAAGATATCCATCCAAATATGATTAGAACTATTGATAAAAAATTAAAATTAAAAAGAGAAAAACAAATTAAAAAAATGAAACATTTTAATTTAGGTCGTAATTCAAGAGGTAGAAGAATAACTCCTGATTATCCTAGTATAGTTATTTATGTAAAGGGTAGTACTTTTAGATATAAAGCAAAGGATTCTGCAGGTCATTACTTTGATAATCAAGGTCATGGAGGATATATGTCTTCAGGGCGTAAAATTTATAGGAAAATAAAATGAATGACAAAAATAAAAATAATTTTTTTAAACAGAATTAGATTTTATTATCAATTATAGCTTTTTTAATATTTATTATTTTAATAATGTTTTTATTTAGTAGTATTAAAACTAGTCTTTCTAAATCAAATCCAGGTAGTGATTATCAAGAAAGTGAAATATTATCTTACTTAAATACAGGTAATGATAATCAAGAAAGCGAAATATTATCTAAATTAACTCAAATTGATTGTCCAAATACTTCTTATGATTGTAATGGAACTTTAAAAATAACCCATAATTTTAATTTAGAATATAATAAGTGTGCAGAAAATTTAATATTAGATTATAATAGTTTTGATTGTGGATATATAGTTCCTTGTAATTTAGATGCTTGTAAATTAAATGATATAAATGCTTGTGATGGAACTACTAAAAAAATAATTGAATATTCTTGTGATGAAAAAAAAGGTTGTATTTCTTCTTCTTCTGTTTTTAAAAATAGTATGGAATGTGGTTATAAATCTCCAACAGATATAAGATTACTTGGAGAATATAATTTGGTTTTCGATATAAATGTAGGTGTCCTTTCTGCAACAAAAAAAGATAGCTATAATTGGACTGGATTTAGTGGTAATGAATATACCCAATTTGCAGAAGATGGAAAAACATTTTTATTTTTAAATGTAAAATTAATTAATCAGGGTAAAAAAGATTTTAGTGTTTCTCCTTTAAATTTTGTATTAACAGATTCAACAAATTCAGTTTTTAAAAACGAATTTTTTTCTACTTCAGACTACGATAGATTAGATTCTGTTACTATAATTCTAAATACAAATGCAATAGGATTTTTGTTTTATGAAATTCCTAAAAATGAGTCTGGGTTGAAATTAGTTTATAAATGGGAAAATTATCCTAATGATGATATTTATGGTACCTGGAACTTAAATACTACTACTGCAACTAATAATAATATTATTTGTAGTTCTGGGAAAATAGAAGTAAATAATATTTGTATAGATTGTGGGGGAGAAGGAGAACCTTGTTGTGAAAATAATAACTGTGATTATAGTTTAGGTTGTTCAAATGGAACTTGTGATAGCTGTGGTGGAGAAAATGAAAATCCTTGCTCTACTGGTTGTTCATATGGATATGATGAAATAAATGGAGAATGTGTTGAGTCTTGTGGATATCAAGAAATAAGACAAAATGGGGTTTGTGTTGATTGTGGTAAAAATAATCAATTACCTTGTTCTACAGGTTGTTCATATGGATATGAAGAAATAAATAATGTTTGTATTGAGGCTTGTGGTATATTCGAAATAAGAGTAAATAGTGTTTGTGTTGATTGTGGAAATGTAAATGATCCTTGTTGTACAAATAGTGAGTGTATACTTGGTGTTTGTAATAACGGCCAATGTGAAACTTGTGGTTTTTTGGGAGAGCAATGCTGTTCTAATAATAGTTGTTTTTTAGGTAATTGTGTTTCTGGAGAATGTGTTTATTCTTAAATTTAATTAATTATTTTTTAATGTATATTAAAAATAGAAAAAGGAGTAATGAATTATGACTGTAACAGAAATAAACAAAAAAGCTAGAATCATAACTAATCATAAAAGTAGAACAATAGGTATTATTTTAGCAATATTTTTTGGTGGATTTGCTTGGTTGTATACTTATAAGTTAGACAAAACTAAATTTTGGATTGCATTTATAATGTATATATTATTATATTCTATTATGTCAATATTAGTAGAAATCATTTATATATCAGTATTAATTACAGCTGCAGCTATTATAGATATGTCCCGTAAACCAAATGATATGTTTGTGAATTATGATAAATGGAAAGTAAAATAGTAAATTAAATTCAAAAAATGGTTAAAATAAGTTAAAAATATTATTTTTAATTAAATTTGAGTAAATAATTGGGTATTTAAATTAATTCATACTTATAATATTTTATTTTGGCACCTTATTATGGTTATTGATATTAAGTGGATTTTTATGTTTAAAAAAGAAAAGAAGAGATTCAGGAATATTTCCTCAATCAAGACGAATATATTATATTAGTGATGATATATTTTGCTATAGAATTAAATTTTTTTTTGTTCCTGAGGATGGTATAATTATTGACAGACGTTTGATATAATTTAATTCATATGTAGTTAACTTATGCTTTAAACTTATATTAAATTCACTAACTATATACTAAATAGTAGTTTACGGGCTATATTTTTTTAACCTTCTTGTATAAGTTACACTTATTTATGTATTGTACTAGGTATATAATATGTAATAATTATAAGCTGAAAATTAATGACTAATAGAAATGAGTTATATAATTATTATCTTGATGTACATTAAATTTTAATTTCGGTTCTTAATAATTTTTTTTAATTTATTTTTTGTTTGGGCTAAAATTAGTTTATTTCTAGCTTGCTTTCTATTCAATATACGTTTTAGAAAAAAATCATATTCAAATAGTATTTTACTATTTCTTAATAATGTTAATCTAGTTAAATGATTCTCATATTTAGGCTGATTTAATTTAAATACATATTTTTTAATTTTATTAAATTTATGTGTTGGAATATTCATTGCAATTGTTGAATGATAGTTAAAGTTTTCATTATAATCAAATGGTTTTAGTTTACAGTAATCTTTTAATTTGGTTACTAGTTCCCATCTTAGTTTATCCAGATTCTTATTAGATTTTATTTTAATATGTATTACTTCTGAATGTTCAAAAGTATTATACCCATCAGTTTTAAATCTCATAATTGAATATTTTTTAGGTATGTTAGAAAAATCAGAAATTAGTTTTTTTTCATTATTAGTTGTGAAAGGCCCTACTAACGATATGTGTGGTACTATTCTATGTTTTTTATATTTTTTTATATTAAATTTATAATCTATATTTGATATGAAGTTTTTTATCTCGCGTTTTGATCTTCCCTGAAATCTGAATTCTATAAGGTAATTATTTCTAACTTGTCTTGATTTAAACAAAGTATTAAATATTTTAGTTAAAAACATATATTTCACAATATAATTGATTATAAGAAAGGTTTATAAATATTTTGTATCACAGTGATATATGTAGATACCTGGGATTATTATGGTTAAAATTCAAATTAATTTGTCTGAGAAAGAAGATAAGATTGTAGAAGTATACAAACTTATGAATAATTTAAAAACTAAGCAAGATGCTGTTAAAGCAATGTTACAACATTTTGAAGTAGATATTAAACCAAAAAATATAAAAGATAGAGATTATTTTAAATTATAGGGGGATTTATTATGTTACATTTTCAAACAATGTTTTGGTTAATTTTTAGTTTATTAGGTCTTTGGTTTTTGTTATGGTGTATTAAAAATTATAGTTAAAAATATCCAAGAGGGTAGGAGATATAACTATTTGTAGAGAAATTGATACAACTAGTTATGATTTAGATAATATCCTTCTTGTTGGAGAAACACATTTAATAAAATTCTCTAGTGTTTGTTATGATTATAAAAATGATGTTTTACCAGGTAATTACACTTTAGAGGTAAATTTAAAACAAGGTATTTCTAATGATTATTTTACAACTGCGTCAAAATTAATTACTATAGAATAATTAAGAAAAGTAAATTACTTTACTTTTCTATTTTTCATCATACCGTTATTAATATATGCAATTTCAATATCTATATCTGAAATGATATTTTTATTAACGGGTTTTAAATTTTCTATAGTTTCTTTTATTGTATTGATAGTCACATTAGTTTGATATTTGCTGATTTGTTGAATAGTTCTTTTAATTAACTCTTTAGAATATTCTTCATCTGTAACTTTTTCTAAATTAAGTAATCCTAACCTTTCATAACTCTTTTCTTTATCATTAAGAACATCTTTAATTATTTTTGAAAATACAGCTCTTGCAGGTTTATCTTCAGTAGAATTTTCATAATCTCTAATCGAATTTGTTAGAATATATTCCCTCTGAAGTAAAATTTCAATTGCATTTTGTTTAATTCTATATGGATCAAACAATTCTTTTTTTATTTCATCTATGTCTCGATAATATTGATTTCTAGATATTTTCAATTTTTTCATTATTTTTTTAGGAGTATTTCCTTTACTTAATAATTTAACAATTAAATCTAGTTTAACTTGTCTTTTAGGTATAATATTTTTATTTGTACCCATTTTGTACCACCTCATTTTCCTTTTTAGTCTCTTTGTTAGTGTCTTTAGTGACACAAGTGTCACAATAGTTTCTACCAGTTGTTAATATACTTGTATATTTTACATATTGGAGTATTTTACAGTTATAGCAATTATCTCTAATTGGTTCATTAAGTTCTTTTAATTTATCTTTATTAAATTCAATAATGTTTTCAAGAGTATCCTCAAAAGGATATCCTTGTCGACCCATATAATCTTCTAATATATCCTTAGATATGAAATATTCTCTACCTCTTGCTTTTTTTTTCTTATTTTTTTTAAAAATAGGAATTTTGGATAAAGTTTTACCAACCCAATAACTATAATTTTTATAAGTGGGAAAATTTTCAGGGTCTTTGTTTAGCCAACTTTCTATTTGTTTAACTGTGTAATAGTCACTAGTGTCTATATGGTCATGAATTGTTTTAAAAAGTAAATAGTGTTTATTAGTAGAATAGTCTATGTAATCTCTATCATCAAAACTATCTGATAAATAATCTTCTATATTTTGATGAATGTCATCTCCAATGTATTTTGCTACACTTAAAATTCCTTTTGAAACTTCTAGATCTCTATTATTAAATTTAGATGATTGATAATTTTTGTAAATTTCATATATAGCTTTCCAATTTTGTATAATAAAAGTATATATTTTATTTTTGATTTCTTGCCAGATATCATCATTTTCATCAGGGCTTCTTTTACCTTTTTCTGTTTTTGTTCTTAGAAGTCTAATTATAAAACATCTAGATAAAGTAATGTCATCAATATCACCTGTGTTATTAATGATTTTTGGGGAGTATAAATCAAATAATTTAACTGAAAACATATTATTCCTACTTTCTGTTCTCATAGTTTGTCCACCTTTCTTATAGCCTGTTTTTAGTATTTGATTAATATATCTTTGTTTATCATCGTCAATTTTCTCATAGTCATCGATGATAAATGTAGGCTTATTAGCTTCACATAGCCTAAAAAGAGCTGATTCAGTTGGGTTTGTAGCGTTGATAGCATTAAAAGCAAGGTATCCTGTGATGTTGGTAAGCTTAGTTTTACCAGAATTCTTTTCTGAGTTTACAAATGGATAGCCATAAGCGTCAAACATTGTAAAGCAATAAGTTCCAATTACAAAACAAGTCATTATATCAAATATTCTTGGATCTTTAACATCTAAGTAATAGTCATATGTGTTTTTTATTTCATAAAATAGATTTCTTTTATTAATTGGTTCAGATTCATTAGTAATAAACTGATTGATAGATTCATTTGACCAGAATGTATTTTGCTCTAATAAATTGTTTCTGTAATTTATACCTGCTAATTTTATTTGATTATCACCTAAAGGTCCTTTAAATTTTTTTATTTTATTATCAGCACCTTTTTCTTCTTTTATAGTATTTATTCGGTTATAATCGACTAAGTATTGTTTATTAGATAGTACTATACAATCAGTTGGTTGATTTTTAATATATACCACTTTTCCAAAATAAAAATTATTATTGTGAATTCCTTGAGCTAAGTGGTAAAATTTAGGTTCTTTATTTTTAAAAATATTTTCTATCATTATCTTTTTTCCTTTCTTTAAATCTTATTATATGCTATATCTAAAATTTTATTTTTAATAGATGGTTTATTTTTATAAATAAAAACAAAACAAAAATCATTTATTATAATAAAAGTTTTCTTATATTCTATAAAAATTTTACATTTTGGATTTTCTTGTTGTTTTAGTATTTCTTTTTTAAAATTATTAAATTTTTTAAAAAATAAAGTTATATGTTTTCTTTTGAGTTTTGAAATAGGTACAATATCATTTGTAGGGTATATTTGAAATCTAATTAATGATCTAAAATAAGATTTGCATTCATTTGGAGATATATCTTCAAAATAATCTTCTGCTGAAAAATCATTATAATTCATTCTTTCTTTTTTTATTTTATTCATATTTTTATTCTCCTGGCATTTAGCCAAACTATATAGATAATTTAAGTACCAAACTTGTTATCTGGGTATTTAGACTTTAAATTATGTCTAAATATTTTTTTTAAGAATAAGCTATTTTAGTTATATTTATATGTATTTGGGTGTATTATTTATTTATGTCTATATTAATGGGTAAATTGTGGTAGTGTGAATAAAACAATTGTTGAATTTATATCTAAAAATGAAATTGTAAGTAACTCAGAAATATTTGAATTTATAGAAGATAATTATGCTAGTTTATTAGATGCAGGTTCTAATTTAGCTGCTAATAAAAAAAAAGTTTATAGACTATTAAAAAAGTTATGTGCAGAACCGAAATGTATTTTAAAATCTATAAATTATGAAGATGCAAAAATATATGGTTATAATAAGTCTAAAGGGCCTGGTAACATTCCACTATATTACTTATTGACAAATTCTAAGGCAAATTATGATGTATTATATTTATTAGTAGAAAATTTATTGAGTAGTAATAAATCAAAAGTAAAAATAGCTAAATTAATGTTAGAAAATAAAAAATTATTACCTTCTGAAATGGTGTTTTTATCTGAAAACTTAGTAAATCAATCAATCAATTTAGAGCTAAAATCTGAATTAATAAAGTTACTTGAATTTAATATAATTAATAAAAGTATAATTCCTTCAAATTCTAAATTTAAAATTAATATATTTAATTTTTTTAATGATTTTCTATCTTTAGATATTATAGAGGATGTTAAAGATATTTCAGTCTATCCTTCAGAATATAATTATAAACTTATTTCAAGAAAAGGAGTTATAGCTATATTATCTATTTTTGATTTTGATTTGGTTTTAAAGTTATTAAAAAGAGATTTAGAAAAATTAAATGATTACAATGATAATAACTCTAATGATCTGTTTAATAAATCATTAATAGTAAATGAGACTTATACTCAAAAAGGGGTTAGTAAATTAATTTATATTGATAATATGCATTTGTTATTAGATATACTAGATGATATTACAGATAAATATCCTAAACTTAAAAATATTTTGTATACATTAGTTACAGACTTAAAAACTAATTGTAAAATGGATTTAAATGATTGAAAATAAGAAGAGAATGGAAATAACTTTAGATAATTATACGTATAAATATCTTAAAGAGAAGAAGATTAATGCATCTAAACTTATAAGACAATTGCTTAGAGTAGCTTTATTTAGTGCATCTAACAATGACACTAACGGCACAAACTCGTGGTTAAAGCGCCAGACTCATAATCTGGAGACCGCCAGTCCAAATCTGGCTCGAGGCACTTTTATTCTTTTTTTAATTCAACAGATTCATTTAAAATATGTTTTAAATTAATATTTATAAAACGTGTTTTTGTATGATTAAAAAAAATAAAATTTTTAAAGATAATTATTGTAATAAAAATTTATTTGTGTATTCTATTTTATTTACAATGTTATTTGTAATTTTATTTATTTTAATGAAATTAAATATTTCCACTAAACTAGATGTGGTTATTAATTTATTTTTTGTAAGTATTCAAACAAACTTTTTAGTTTCATTATTTTTAATAATTACTGAACTTGGTTCATCTATTTTTGTAGGTATAGTGTCTATATTTGTTGCAATTTATTTATATGTAAACAAATCATTTAAAGCATTAAAAATATTTATTTCTGCAATTGTTATTGAACTTGGAGTTGTTTATATTTTAAAGCATCTTATTTCAAGAATAAGACCATTTAATACTTTAAAAACACTTTTTAGTTTTCCAAGTGGTCATGCTGCAATTTCAATTGTATTTTTAGGATTTATTAGTTGGTTTTTTTGGAATAAAAATAAATTTGTAAGTTATACTATGTGGGTTTTAATACTATTAATTGGTATTTCACGTCTTGTTCTTAACATGCATTGGTTTACTGATGTTTTAGCAGGTTATGCAATAGGCCTTGCAATATTATCTTTTTGTGTTTTCTTTTATAATAATTATTTTTGATTGTTTTTAAAAAAATCAAAACTTTTATAAATAAAATGTACCCTAATATTATTAGGATGGTGAAGATATGAAACAAATATATGTTACAAATTTTTATTTAAATAATACTTCTATTTTCGTCAGACGGCACCAATAGACTAAAATATTAATAGTCTAATTTTTCGTTTTATAATTTATATTTAGTTTTTAGTATATTTATCTCTAATTCTAGATATATTTATAATTTTAGACTGTAACGATAGCTATCGTTATAAAAAAATAAATATTGGTGATTAAAAATGCAAATGAATGAAAATAATAAACTAAAAAAAATGCAAATGTATCTTTTGAATGCAGAAGAAAATGCACTTCCCAAAGATGCATATTTACAAGTAGATTTTGCATGTAATGCTAAATGTATTATGTGTGATATTTGGAAAAATCCTTTTATTGGTGATACGGTTTTGTTATATTCAATAATAGATAAACTTTCAAATCTAAATTTTGAATATATTACTCTTTGGGGTGGCGAACCTTTACTTCATCCAAAAATCGATGATTTGATTGTTTATGCGAAAAATAAAGGTTTAAAGGTTCAAATGATAACAAATGGTTCACTATTAGATGAACATATTGATGTAATTTGTGAGCATGTTAATAATTTAGTTGTTTCAATTGACTCTGGTAATGCAAGTATACACGATGATATTAGAAATAAACCCAGGCATTTTTTCATTAGCTGTTAATGGTATTAAGGAATTATTAGCAAAGGAAAAACATCCAAATATTGAAATTGATTGTACAATATTAAATGAAAATATATCTAGTCTTGAAAGTATTGTAAAACTTTCAAAAGATCTTGGTGGTGTTTTTGTTGATTTTGATCCAGTTCAAATTTTAGGTGTTGGTAATAATTCAAAATATAAATTTCAATCAGATATTTCTGGAGTTTTTAAAATGCAAGAACTTGCAAAAAAATATAATATAGAAATAACAAGCCCTGAAAAAATGAAATTGATTGAAAAATATTTGAAAAATCAAAATATTGTTATGCCTTGCTATAGTTATTGTAAAGATATGTTAATTTCACCTAAAGGAGATGTTCATACTTGTTGGACTATTGGTGAGGTTATTGGTAATGTTTTAGATAATGATTTTGTTAATCTTTGGTATAAGGCTTTAGCTAAAAACAAAGATGTTCTTACTGGTAATAAAAAAGAATGTTTTGGTTGTGGTTTTAGTCATAGCAGAATGCCTGATGTTGGTTATTCACATATTGTTGAAAAAGCAAATCAAATACGTTTAGCACATATTGAATCAAAATCGTTTAAGTAAATGATCTAATTTGGTCATTTTCTTTTTTTTATTTTTTAGTTCTGTTTTTAAATGTTTTATATTAT
>CAZQEL010000025.1:0-5254 GCA_964591795.1 uncultured archaeon
ATCCATAACACCTTTTTTATATACTAAATAATCATTTATATTTGAAAATGTTGGAGGAGTATTAAAATTATCAAACGGTAAAAAAAATTTAATTTTATTGTTTTTATCAATTAAATCATCTAATAAAAAAAAATGAACATATCCTACGAAATTATCAAATAAATCAAAGAATAGTTTATATCTCAATAAAGTATTATATAATGGGCTTTTTTCTCCTAAATAAAAAAGACGAATACACTCTAATGTCAAATCAAATCTATCATCAATTAAACTATTAACTCCTCTTTCTTGATTGATAGTGTAATTTCTATCAATTTTTTTATTTGGAAAAATAATATAAGAACCAATAGTAGAACCTGACTTAAAAAGTTGATCAACTTCTTCCAGTATTTGTTTTGTAAGCCAATGTTTTCGTTTATGATTTTTATATGAATTAGTTATTGCGTCACTACCTAAAGAAAATTCACCCAATTCTGATTTATGATATAAATAAATACCACTTTTATTAATACGTAATTCAAATGTTTTACCATTTGGTAATGGCTTACTCCAAAGTTTTTGATGATATTTTCTAAGTGTTGGACTAGTACTGTCAGGATCACCACCTCTCGCATCGGAGTAAAAATTAAAATTTATGTCAATCATTATTTAAAACCAACTTCTTTAATTCTTTTAATATCTCAACCTCAGCAAACGTATCAAGCTCACAATAGATCTCCAAATTTTTTCTGATTTTAGCAACTTCTTTTTTTTTAACGGTTAATATTTTTTTTAATTTTTAATACTGACCATCACATTACAAAGATAGATCCAATTAATATAATAGTATTTTTTTAACAATTAACAATATATAAAATTCACACATTTAAATTAGCCCCATTTATTTTTAACCAATTTACTTTTTCTCTATAATTTGGTATAATTGATTCTACTGTTTCCCAAAATTCTTTGCTGTGATTAGGTATATTTATATGTACAAGTTCATGTACAATAATATAATCTATAATAGTAATTGGAGCAAGTATAACTTTCCAATGAAAATTTATACCTTTATCCGTTTTGGATCCCCATCTATTTTTTAAATCTATAATTTTAATATCTATTGATTTAACTCCAATTTTTTTAATAAAATAATCAACTCTTTTTGGAATGTATTCTTTTGCCTTTTCCTTATAAAATTTTATAAAAAGAGATTTGCCTTTTGAAACTTTATCTTCACGTATTAGAAAATAATTTTGACTTAATTTAAAACATAAAAAACTCTCTTTTATTATCTTAAGTTTATAACTATTACCCATAAAAAGAAAACCCTCTCCATCAATTATTTGTCGGGATACTTTTGTTTTATTTAAATATTTAAACTCACAGATTGATTTTTGAATCCAATAAATCTTGTCATCTATTATTGCTTCGATTTTATTTTTTTGTAAATCTTTTGGCACTCTTAAAATAATATTACCTGCTGGTTCTATATAAATACTTATAGTCTTTCTTTCACTTCTTGCAAGTTTGTAAGTAATATCTTTATATGTTTGAATCATTTTAATATCTCCTTCATTCTATTTTTTGCAAGTTTCATAAAGTCAGAAACTAATTGTTCTTTATGTTCAATTAAAATAGGTATTTGAGAGTACAAAATTTTATCATCAATAATAGCTCTTAAGTCTTTTTGTTTTTTAGGATTATTCCAGAATCCAATTTTACCGATTTCCATTCTTATCATATCAACAATGTCAATAATAAGATTTTTTATATTTTCCTTCTCTTTTTTCGGAATATTTTTAGTTTTATAAGAAACTTCTTTTAATAAATCGTAAAAAGGTGCATGTTTTTTAGCATCTAAACCTTTATCTTCTGATTTTCTACCTTCTTTGACTTCTTCTCGTAAACTTTTTAGAAGTTTGACTTGTTCATCCCAATTTTCTTTAAACTTCTTTAGAATTTCTTCTAATTTTTCACTTATTTTTTTATAATAAATTGGATCAGAATTTAACATAACTTTACAATGCTTTCTAATAGCGTGTTCCATTTCTGAAGCTTGAGATTTTGATGATTTATTTTTATTAACTTGTTCTTCAAAATCATCTGAAGTAATATCTACTTCTTTTATTTTTGTGTTAATTCCTATTGATACTAAATAATCATCAATGAGTTTTCTTACTTTATTACCTGCACCTAAAATATTAATTGAATCATCCCTAAATCTACTTTGTGCCCTTTTATGTATGTGACCAAAGGCTTTTAGCGCAGGAATATAGTTTCTTGCAATTGGTTTTGACATTAATATATCCATGCTTTTGAGAAATAATTTAAATTTAACATTAAAATCAGCTCTTGTTTTTACATCTTCAAGAGCATCCAAACAAGATTCTAAAACATTTAGTTGTTCATTTACAGATTTTATTTTATAATTAATATATTCTTCAATATTAAGCACTTTCTTCTTTTTGAACAGTTTTACTAGTTGTTCATATCTATGTTTAAGGATAGGAAGCTCTGTATTCACATTGGTAAAAACATCATCTAATTGTAAATCGTCAGCTCTATATGCTTTTAATGCTTCATTGAGATGATTTGTAATTCCATAATAATCAACAACATAACCCACATCTTTTCCTTTTGTAACTCTATTTACTCTTGCGATTGCTTGAAGCAAAGTATGATCGGTCATTCTTTTATCTACATACATTACTTGCTCTATAGGTGCATCAAAACCAGTTAATAACATATCTTTAACTATTAAAAAACCAATACTTGTATTAGGTTTAGATAGGTTATATTTACTTTTAAAATTAATATTTTCTTCTCCTAATTTATCAACTGCTTGTTTAGCAAATCTTATTGTTTCAGGTTTATCATTATTTTTCCAAGTTATA
This sequence comes from uncultured archaeon, assembly GCA_964591795.1. GTDB lineage: Archaea > Iainarchaeota > Iainarchaeia > Iainarchaeales > CSSED10-239 > Forterrea. Next base: position 2,877 of record CAZQEL010000025.1, read on the forward strand.
CGACATACAGATGTAACAAATTGCATTTTTTTAATTAGCTCTTTATCTGCATTCGACTTTTTAGAGTATTCAGATATATATTCTTTCAATGATTCATCAATTGCATTTTTGTACCTAACTGCTGCAATTCTGCTACTTGCAACAATTTGTGCTTTAAATCCATTATCAAAAATGGTATTGAAATAATGATTTATAATATCTTTAGAAATTTTCTTTATTCTCTTATCAGATTCTAATACATTTCCTTTTGTTCCGTATTTCTTTTTAATTTCAATGAGTTCTTCTTTTGTTTTATCTTCAAACATATCTTCAAACTCAACTTCCATTTTATCTTTATTTTTTATTCTAGATCTAACAGTTTTACCTTCATATTTTATTCTTAATGTAGAACCATCAGCAATGGATTCTTTCATCCGATATTTATCAATATAATCTCCAAATCTCTCGAAAGTTTTTTGCTTTACTTTTTGAGCAATTAAAGGAGTTCCAGTAAAAGCCACTCTTGTTGATTTTGGTAATGATATAACTATATTATCTCCAAAAATTCCGCTTTGTGTTCTGTGTGCTTCATCAACTAATACAAGTATATTTTCAGAAGGATTTAATACAGGAAATTCTTCATAATCAGGAAGTTCATCTTCTGTTCTTTTATTATTAGTTCTTTTTAAGAACTTTTGAGCCATTACCATCACTAAATTGCTAGTGTCAGTTTTTAATTCACTTGTTAATTGTTTAGTATCCTTCATGACATAAGGTTTTTCAGCAATTCCTGCTGTATCTTTTAATTGACCTTCTAAATCAGTTCTATCAGTTACTATTACAATTTTAAATTTTTTAAGTTCTTCAATTGTTCTTAATTTTTTAATTAAAAAAACCATAGACATAGATTTTCCTGAACCTTGAGTGTGCCAAACAACACCTGATCTTTCTTCAGGAGTGCCTTTATTTTGTAATCTATCAATTACTTTATTTACTGCCCTATATTGATGATATCTTCCAACAATTTTAATTATTCCTTTCTCTGTTTGGTCATAGATAACGAAATTCCTAATTAAGTTTAAAATGCCTTCCTTTGTTAAAATTCCCTCAATTAATTTATCTTGAGAACTCCATTTTGGATTTAATTTAGTTGGATAAGTGTCTTTCCATTCAAGATAATGATCATATTCTGAAGTGATTGAACCCATTCTCGCTTCATCAAAATCTGTTACTATCATTAATTGATTGTAATGAAATAATCTTTCATTTCCTTCAGTTTCAAATACATCTTCTCTAGTATTAGAATATCTTTTGAGTTGTGTAATAGCTTCTTCCATAGCATCTACTTCAATTTGTGTAGGATATTTACATTCTATTACACTAATAGGAATACCATTAACGAATAAAACAACATCTGGAAGAATATAATCTCTTAAAGTTCCAGGAGTATTAACTCTAAATTGATTCATAGCCAAAAAATCATTATTTGTTGGTGTATCAAAATCAATAATTTTTATTGATTCAGGTTTTGAGTTAGGAATATTATTATTTTTCTTTGCAGGGGGTTCAAGTAATAATTCCCAAAAATCTTTATTTGCAGTAATTAATCCTTTTCTTAATCCAATTCGATTAACTTCTTGAAAAACTTCTTCTATTTGTTCATCATCAAGCCAGTCATTCAAGTTTTTGATTGCTTCTTTAAATCTTTTTTCTAATAAAACTTCATTAAAATCATTTCTTAAAGTTAAATGTGGAATATATTTATTATCTTCATTTTCAGAAAGAATTATATCCCAACCTTTCTTTTCTAGATTAAGCACAAATGGTTTTTCCACATATGCAAATTCGTTGCTCATGCTGACACCTCGCATTGAATTAATTCTTGAATCTTTTCGGATTTATTTCCAGTAAGCAAATCTTGCATAAGTCCTGCTTTAATATTTTGGAGTTTTGATAATGTTTCTTCTTCGGATTTAATATTATTATCTATTGCATTTAATCTATCAACAATTTGTTGTTGTTCCTCTTTTGAGGGAGGGTATGCAAAAGGCATGTTTAAAAAATCCTTATGTTTTAAATCAGGAATGGTCGTAGTGCCTGCTAAATCAAGAATTAGATTCTTTATTTGAGTCATTGACAAGTAATACATCACATAATCTTTAATTAATTTTTTTCGATCATATTTTACAATAAAAAAATTATTATGGAAAACTCCTTCTTGATTTGTAATAATTTGCCCTGTATTTCCAGTTCTTGTCATTAAGATATCATCTCTAGTACATATTACTGATTGGAGTGGGTTTTGAACATATTCTGCAAAATATATGTTTTTTTTGTTTAAATATTGAATTGTAATATAGACGTATCTGTTTTCTCCTGATCTCGTATGCCTTTCAGAA
>CAZQEL010000025.1:5264-8990 GCA_964591795.1 uncultured archaeon
CTGTGGAGATCTCTCGAAAAGTTACTGATATCCATGAATCAGGTATTTTTTTAAGCAATACATGTTTTTTTTGTTTTTCAAAGAAGTTTATTCCTTTTTGAAACAAATCCAACATCAAACCTTGTTTCATATTTTTGTTTTTTTCAATTAATTCTTTTGTTTTTTCTATTGTGTTATCAACAGTTTCAAGGATTTGAACTATCTTTTTTTGTTCTTCTTTTGATTCAGGGAATAAGATATTTATTTTTGCAGTATTCTCATTATTAATTGCTTCTTGCGTTGATCCTTCTGTTTTAGAATCTTTTATTAAATTAAATTTTTCGTCAAGTAAAACTTGTTTTAAGTAACCTGAATCCACTTTATTAGATAATATTCCACAAAAACCAGTAGATAGAATATTTCTTTCAATTAAATTTTTGTCCGCTTTTAATACTTTTAAAGTTGCTTTCATTTTAGCAAACCAAGCACTATTTAGTATAGGTTGCATATTTGCCCTTGATGGTCTATTGTTAAAAGTTATTATTTCTTCTACTAAAACTATTTTATCTTTTTCAACTGAGCTAGTAGAAAGATAATCTTTTGTTCCATAAAAGTATTTGATACCCGAACCTAAGATTTGAAAGTAATTATTATCTCCTAAATTCTTTTTCTTCCAACCTTTAGGAATTTCAGTTTTCATAGCCTAATTCCTCCAAGTATTTGTTAAGTTGGTCTGCATAGTCCTCTCTTTGTTTTTCTATAGTTCTAACATCAACACCATATTTATCCCAAAGATTTTCGTAATAAGCAATAATTACATATTTTTCTGCTGACAAATAATTATCCAATATTTTAATAGCAGAATCTTTTAATTTGAGTTTAACCATTTCTTGTGCTTCATCTTCAGTGATATCATTTACTGCTGTTTGCACTTTATTCATCAAATCGAGATTTTTATTTTTAATATCTTTTTTTATCTGTTTTAGCTCTTTTTGTTTTAAAGTAATTTTTTCAAGCTCTTGTTCTTTATTAGATAACATTAATTTTAATTTATTGATATGTTCCATTTTCGTTATCTTATTTGCTTCTTTAATCTCTTTTTTTAATTCCTTAATTTCCTTTGCTAAAACCTTATCTAATTGTTGAGGTTCTTCTTCTGAATCATCTAGTTCTTCAACTTGCATTTCTTCATCAATTATTGCAGTTAATTCTCTTTCCTTTTCTTCCAAATCTTCTATTTCTTTGATTTCAGCTTCAAATTTTTCTTTAAAAAAATATTTTACTTTTTCCAAGGTATTTTCTAAGACTTTTTTATCTTCACTTTCAAAGTCAAAATTAGAAACTAATGATTGAACCCAACCTGTTTCTTTAATGATTCTTAAATCGAATTTATTTTCATTCCACCATCTTATAAAAACTCCTCTCGTTTGAAATTCGCCTAAAACGCCATTATTGTCTAATTCTTTTTTTAGTGATTCAAAACCAATATCTAAAAGTTCGTGAACAGGTTTACTTTCTCTTAACTTAATTATTTCAACAAAATAAGTTTCAAACCAGTTTACTAATAAATCATTAAGTTTTTTATCTGTATAAATAAATTCTTTAGATTTTTCTAAAATTTCTTTAATTTCTTCTCTTTCTTTTATATTCAGGAAATCAAAATAATCTATATTTTTTTCTATAAATAATAAGTCATTAGTGATTGAATATTTTTTGTTTAATTCTTCATCCCATTCTTTTTTTGGAATTCCTCCTTTAATGTGTGCCTTAACATCTTGAGGGTCAGGATCAGGAGAATTATCTATATATCGCCTTATATTCAAATTAAAATCTTCTTCTTCAATTTCATCTATACCCACTAATCTAGAATATTTATCAATTGGAAGTTTATTTTTGTAAACATAACTTATTTTTTCTATATCTTCAGGTCTTAATGAATTTTGATTCTTTCCTTCTTTATATTCATTATCTGCATTAATAAAAAGCACTTTGTTTTCATCATCAGTTCTTTTTTTATTAATAACTAAAACACAAGCAGGAATTCCTGTACCATAAAATAGATTAGGGGATAGACCTATAACTGCTTCTAATATTTTACCATCTTTTATTATTCCTCTTCGTATTTTTTTTTCTTCGCCACCTCTAAATAAAACACCGTGAGGCATAATTACCGCCATTTTTCCTTTTGAATTTAAAGATGCAATCATATGTTGGACAAACATTAAATCTGCTTTTTTTCCAGTTTCAGGACACCATCCATAAACAAAACGATCTCTAAATTCCATGCTTGTTTTAGTATAATTTTGAGAAAAAGGAGGATTTGCAATAACTCTATCAAATGTTTTTAATCTACCTTCCTTATCAATTAATTGAGGTTTTTTAAGAGTATCTTCATTTCTTATATCTGCATCAACAACACCATGCAGAATAAGATTCATCTTACACATTGCCCATGTAGTTCCATTGTCTTCTTGACCATATAAACCTACATTATCTTGATCTTGACCAAAGTCTTCAACAATTTGTCTTGATTGTATGAGCATACCACCTGAACCTACAGTTGGATCGTATACAGACATTCCTTCTTTAGGTTCTAAAATTTGCACTAATAATCTTACAACTTCATTAGGAGTATAAAATTCTCCACCTTTTTTACCTGCTGAATCTGCAAAATATTTAATCAAATATTCATAAGCTGCACCAAGAACATCAGAAAACTCAAAATCTTCGTTTCTCATTCTGTGCTTATTAAAATGAGTTATAAATTGAACTAATTTTTCATCAGACAATTTATTTTTACCTTTCTTAACTGTAAAATTTATAGGTTCTAAAACTCCTTCTAATAAATCAACATTTTCTTTTTCAATTGCTGTCAAAGCTTTATTTAGTTCACTACCAACATTAGTTTTTATATGTTTTATATTTTCCCATCTTGCAACTTCAGGAATATAGAATGTATATTTATCTGAATTCTCAAGCTCTTTATTTATAATATCAGAACTCAAACCTTGTTGTTTGTATTTTTTTTCTAATTTTTCTCTTTCATCATCAAAAATATCAGATAATCTTTTTAAGAAAAGCATACCAAAAATAAACTCTTTAAATTCAGAAGCATCCATTTTACCTCTTAGAATGTGTGCTGCACCCATAAGGTGATTTTCTAGTTGTTTTAATGTTAGTTTATTTGTCATTTTACTCACTTAAAATTATTATTTAACTATTATATTATATACTACTAAAAGCTTTTAAAAGGAATTATGTATTAAAAATTATTCAAATTTAATTTCTTTTATACCATCTTCTATTGCTTGTTTTATTTTATTATATTCTTCTTCACTTAATTCTATTATATTACTGTAAGTGTGATCTTCTTTTGCTATCTTAAATCTTTCTTGTAAAGAGCGAGCACCAAGACCTTTATTAGATAAAAATAATAAAGAAAGTTTAATTTGATAAGGATATGGTTTTTTCCAAGAGGTAAATTCATCATCTACTTTTTTAATTACTTTAAAAGTACCAAATATTACTCCTTGTCCATAATATACAATAATATCGTCTAAATTAACTAAATCTCTTTCATTTTTGTCTATAAAACCACAATATTCTTTTGTTTTTACAAAAGATTCCCAAGAATGGTTTATTAAGTAGTGTTTCATTTTTAATCAAACTTTTATTTTTTAGATTATATTTATTCAAAAATCTTCTTTATATTCTTATCTAAATAAAAAATAATGTTAAGTTTATTGT
>CAZQEL010000026.1:0-8892 GCA_964591795.1 uncultured archaeon
CTATAAATTATAATTGTTAATTAGTTTTCTTCCTATCCTGACTGATGGATGAACGATAATATTTTTAAAAAATGAAACGGCTTTTATTTTTTCAAAATTGGAGTATGTCTTAATATGTTTTTTGTTCTTATCACCAATAATTTTAGCCCATGTCCCAACAGCTCCTATTTCAGGATGTTTGTCCATAAATTTGACTTGAATTCCTAATCTTTTTGGTAAACTAATATCATCAGCGTCCATTCGAGCGATATATTCACTTTGGGAAATAGATATTCCTTTGTTTAAAGATTTTGTTAATCCTAAATTTTCTTTGTTTTCGATCAATTTAATTCGATGATCATTAAAAGAATTAATTATATTTTTACTATTATCTGTTGAAGCATCGTTAATAATCAAAAATTCAAAATTGGTGAAGGTTTGATTAAGAATACTTTCAAGTGCTTCTTTTAGGTATTTTTCACCGTTGTATACTGGCATTAAAATTGTCACCTTTGAGTTTATTTTCATAATATACTTGATATATATAATTATATTAGCATGTATTTAGTTTTGATGTTTATTACATCTGATATATACTGTTTAAATGTTTCATGATTAATTCTTATATTTATGTTATTTAACTCTATACATTTTTTATTATTTTTTCCCCTAATAGTAGTTATATATTTTAGTCTTCCACATAAATTTAGGTGGGTGGTTCTTCTAATTAGTAGTTATTATTTTTATATGAGTTGGAAGTTAGAGTATATATTAATTATAATATTTTCTACTTTAGTTAATTATGTATTAGGTTTACAAATATATAAATCAAAAAATAATAGTTATCGTAAAAAGTTATTGTATTTAGGGATCTTTGCAAACGTTGGGCTATTGTTTGTATTTAAATATTTTAATTTCTTTAATGAATCAGTTCGAGAACTGTTAGAATTGTTTAGTCTTCCCTTAAACCCTTTAACTTTGAAAATTTTGTTGCCGATCGGAATATCTTTTTACACATTTCAAGCACTGGGTTATATAATTGATGTTTATCGTAGAAAAATTGTACCAGAAAAACATTTAGGTATTTTTGCTGTTTACATATCTTATTTTCCTCAACTTGTTGCTGGTCCAATCGAAAGGGCCAAGAACCTTATCCCGCAGTTTTATGAAAAGCACTATTTTGATTATCAAAGAATAACTGATGGTCTTAAATTAATGCTGTGGGGTTTTTTTAAGAAAGTTGTAATTGCTGACAGGCTAGCTGTGACCGTTGATGCTGTTTATAATAATGTAGGGGATTATACTGGTTTAGCTCTTATTATTGCAACTATATTTTTTGCTTTTCAAATATATTGTGATTTTTCTGGATACTCTGATATTGCAATTGGAGCCTCTCAGGTTATGGGAATTAGGCTAATGAATAACTTTAAAAGACCTTATTTTTCACAATCAATGTCTGAATTTTGGAAAAGATGGCATATTTCTCTTTCATCGTGGTTTAGGGATTATATATATATTCCCCTTGGGGGGAACAGAGTTTCAGTTTCACGATTGTTTTTTAATTTATTAATTGTGTTTTTGATATGTGGTTTGTGGCATGGTGCTGAATGGACTTTTGTTATTTGGGGCTTTCTTCATGGGTTTTATCTGATTTTTGGTATTTTTACTAAAAAAGTTAGACATAACTTTGTTAGAAAAATTAGGTTAAATAGATTTCCCAAATTGTATAAAATAATAAAAATTGTGTTAGTTTTTATATTGACTGATATAGCGTGGGTGTTCTTTAGGGCAAATTCGCTATCAGATGCTTTTTATGTTTTAATCAATATGTTTCGTGATATTTCTTTTAATATTCCCATTGTGTTTAATACTCATTTAACATGGTTGGGATTGGTTTATTGCCTTGGTATTATTGGTTTTATGGAAGTTATTCATTTAATTCAAACACGGGTTCAGATAAGGTTCTTTCTTTCAACAAAACCCATTGTTCTTAGATGGTCTATTTATTTTATTGTGATTATCGTGATTTTATTGTTTGGAATGTTCGATAAGAGTACAGAATTTATTTATTTTCAATTTTAAATTATGAAAAATAACAAGATAAAGTTTATTAAACAAAGTATTTTATTTATCTGTATTTTAAGTGTTTTTATTTTTGGGTTAAATTTTATATGGTTAGAATCAATACAAAAAAGCAAGAACATCTTTAGAGGGGAAGAAATTTATATCAACTACATTAAAACCCTTGGAGATAAAAAAATAGATTTAGCTTTTTTTGGTGATTCTCATACACAGGATGCGGTTAATCCTGATTACATTAAAAACTCCTTTAATTTTGGTTTCCCAAGCGAGAATTTTGTTGAAATTTATTATAAGTTAAAGAGAATTATAGAAGAAGATGATATTTTGATAAAAAGTATTGTTTTAGAAATTGATTGGCATATATTTTCTGATAAAAGAGCTCAGGAACATGGTCTTTTTAAAGAGATTCCATTTTATTTAAGGTTTGTTTCGTTGTTTGATATGGCGGAATTGAAACAGAAATCTTTATTTAACATTTTTATTCAGGGATATTTTCCATTTTTAGGAAATGGAGAAAAAATGGTTAGATATTTTTTACAGGATCGTTCTAACTTAACACCTATTTATCTTGGATGGGCTGAAAAAATAGGGGATTTCTCTTTATATAAGAATAAGAAAAAAGTTGCTCTTGAAAGAGTAAACTATTTTTTTGATGATGGTATTGCTAAAATAAACGAGCAGGTTTTTGATTATTTCCTAAAATCAATTCAACTAGCAAAAGAAAATGGAATTAATGTTGTAGTTATAAAATATCCACTTTCAAAAGAATATGATGATGCTATATCAAATATTGGGATTAAGGATATAGAAAAAGATTACTATTCAAAAATATTTAATGGTATAGAATCAAAGTTAGGTAAAGATTATAGTTTACTGGATTATTACGATGTATTTTTTGATCATTCTGAATATTTTTCGAATTCTGATCACTTGAATAAGATAGGTGCAAGTAAATTATCAAATATGATTTCTGAAGCTTTAGTATTACTAGATTTATAAGACAAAAGTTTTATATTCTTAACCAGCAGTTAGGTAGAAGGTCAATTGTATCTTTATTGGGTTTAATAAACCATTTTTGAGGGGAGATGATTATTTTATTCGTGTTTTGATTTAACCAAGCTGCCCACCAACTAAAAGTACTGTTGGCGATAATGTTATGTTTACATTTACTCATTAGAATTAGTTCTTCATAATCTTTTGTATTTTCTATAAAAGTAATAGGAAATTTAATTATTAAATTTTTTTTACACCATTTTAGATCATCAGAAAAGATAAAAAAATGAGGATTAGAAATTTTCTCAGATATTTTTTTTATAGCTTTGTTGTAGTAACCTAAAGAACAAGAGTGGTAAACATCTTTTTTTGTTTCTATATAATCAGTCCTCCTTACGTGTAGTGAAATAGAATTATTATTGATTATTTGTTTTTTAATATTGTTATTCAGTTTAATTTTTAAAGTGAATTCTTCTCGAATTATATTTTCAATCTCTTTAAAATATTTTTCGTTTTGCCAATGTCCATCTAAGTAGTTATTTTTTAGATTTCTTTTTTTGTTCTTTTTTGTTTTAAATTTAGATTCTTCAATGTAAATTGAATTATCAGCAAAAAATAAGTTATGAAAAAAATATTTTTTATTATTTTTAAATTCGTATTTTTTAATTTTTTTTATTTCTTCATCTGTTGCAATATTTTCAACAATATTAAAATTTCCTAAGGAGTAATTTCTAACTTCATTTTTTTGACGATAGGATGATAAATCAAGTTTTAATATAGTATTGTCCTTATAGGCCAAATTTCTTCCCATTGCGTACTGAAACATTTGATTCCCTAATCCTCCTTGTAATTTTGTTATAATCATTTTTTTGTAGCTAATATGTGCAATCCGAAACAAAGTAACTCTTCAGATTTTTTATTTTCTCTTGATAATTTATTTAACAATCTTAAAATAATTTTAAAACCTATCTTATTAAAAAGTTTTTTTGATATATCCAGTTTGGTGTACTGTTTCTCTATTTTCGGAATTCGTCTAATTTCCTGAGCTAAATATTCGAAAAAGTTTCCGTTAAATTCAATTTTATTGATTTCAAAACTATTTTCTTTGAGTACTTTTTCATACCAATATTTACTGTATCCATTAGCAAAATAATAAGGGGCATAATGTGTTAAGGAACAGAAAGGGGCTGTTATGATTAATTTTCCTGTTGGTTTCAATATTCTAGAAAACTCTTTTATAGCATCTATCGGTTTTGGGAGGTGTTCTAATACCTCAACACACATGATTGCATCATACTCTTCATTTTTCACAGGAATATCAGTGATATCTGAAATTATATCTATTTCAGTGGAGTCTCTTTTTTTGGTTTGAAGACCTTCACTGTTTCCTTTTCCGTCATATTGTCCAAAGTCTTGACTAGTATAATTAAGATGATTACAAAATTTTTTATATTGTAATTCTCCAGCCCCTGCATCTAAAATTTTGTAGTTTTTTGTGATTTGCCGAAGTGTTTTTTCTAACCATGATTCTCTAGTTTTTTTATTTTTTTTGCCGACGTCGCTGTCTATATTTTTTTTTATTTTTTTAAACATAATTTAAATTTAAAATTGTTTTTTAATCGATATCTTGATGTATTTTAAAACCATAATATTTGCTAAAAATCGTGTTTACTATTTTAAATTTGTGGGCTAACACAGATAGAGTGGCTTGATCTTGTCTGTGATTATTTCTGTTACTTCCTTCGGGTGCAATACATTTTTTTTCTAGAGCGCATTTTTCCCATTTATATACAACATTCCTAACATTATTATTTTTGTAATTTATTGCAATGCAAGCACCATTTAAATTTTGTTTGGAAAGTAATTTTTTAGAGATACCAATAAACTTAAGTGTTTTCGGATGAGTCCATTCAGATATCCTTCCACTAGAGTAGGGAGAATAAAAACCAACAAGGTTCATTATTTTTTTTATAATACTTAAAGGCGATGTAATCACGTTTCCTGCATCCATCCAACAAACACTACATCTATACTCGTTTAATATCTCTATAATTATAACAGGTTTCCATGCATATTCTCCCGCATTTATATTTACGTTAAAATATTCTGGATATTTTGAATAATTGAATGACCTTATCTCTATTTCCTTAAATCTATTTTTAAGTTTATTTCTTTCTAAGAGAGTCATTCCCAAATCAAAAACAATTGTTTTTGTAAATGGTTCATGTAAATGAATACTAGATAATAATTGCTTAAGACTTTTATAGTGAGAACTATCTGTTCCTGTTACTATTATAAATTCTTTATTGTGTATTCTTTTAGTAAAAATAAGCGAACTTAATCTTAGAGAGTGTCTAAATTTATTAATGTTTTTTTTAAAAATATTATCCATTATTATGGTAGTTTAAATTCTATTCATAAAGATATTGTTATGACCAACTATACCTATATGTATAAGTTCTTTCATTGCATATTTTTTGACTACATCGCTTGGACCAGGATGGCCTGCTGATGAAAAGAAAGGGGGGATAAAAGAAGTTCCTAATGAAGAATCATCAAAAATCAATAAACCTTTTTCTGATAGTGATTTTTTACAGAGTTTATAGTCAGCTAAAACAGTATCATAATCGTGGTCACCGTCTATGTATATCAGATCCCATTTTTTTGATTTAATAAATTCGATTGCTTTTTTATCTGTAGATAAGGCTTTAACTAGATTGACTTCAGGTAATTTAAAATGTTTAAATGATTTTTTTATATCCTTTTCGTAATCTATGTTTTTTATGTAAGAACTTACTGAATCCTTAGTTGATTTTAATGGTGATATTCCATTGACTTCACAATTAAACTTTAAATATTTTGCTATTAAAGTCCATAAAGAAATTACTTGTCCTCTGTAGACGCCTATTTCTAAACAGTGTTTTGGTTTAAATTCTTTTAATAAAAGCCACCACATGGAATGAAAAGAGTCCTCTCCAAATCCTCTTTTTTCTTTTTTAAAATAAGAACGATGTCGACGTATTTTTTTAGGTAATAAATGGTAAAAATAATGATGCATAAATAAATAAATTTTATTGGGGTGTTTGAAATTTTTTATAGCATTTGTAAAGTTTAAATTAAGATTAAAATTTTTGTTAAACTGTTTATAGGGTGTAAGTTTTTGCCTTTCATTAAGTATATTTTTATACAATTTTAATTTTAGTAAAATTTTATTTGTAAATTTATTTTTATTAAGTTTCTTTTTTATTTTGTCTATTAGAATAGATTTATTTTTGTTGTTTAAGGATATTTTTTTTGTATTATCTATTGGGCAGTTATTTAATTTGGCTGTAGGTATACCAGGTATTTTATAAATAGTATTATTTTTTTCTTGATTAATTATTTTTAATAGATCTTTCCTGTTCCATTTTTTTATGTTGTTTATGTTTCTTCTAATTATTTTACCCATTTCTGGTTGGTGGGTAGTTCGAGTTCCTCCCCATTTTAGCTCTGAGTGAAATTTTAATGCAAAAACACCATTTTTAAAACCAGCTTTACGGCATCTAATAGCATATTCTAGGTCGTCATGTCCGTATGGTGCCAATTTTTCTTCCAATAATCCTATTTTTTTTATAACATAAAAAGGAAAACATACCGGACTTTTTATTGATATATCTCGATATGAAAAATGGTTTGGTACAAGGGTTTCTGCATAGTCTAATCCATGTCCATATATACTTTCTAGATGATCGGTTTGAGGTATAAGATAATCAGACTTTAAAATGTTATTAGCAAAATTGGCTCCTAATCTAAAAGAAATGCATCCAAGTTTTTTTCCTCCCCATTGATATAATTTAATTATATTATTTTCTAATTCAAGATCGTCTAAGATTACATCATCTTGTAATATTATATTAAATCCATCTCCATTTTGATTTGTTTTTTTTAATCCTATGTTTATTGATAATAATTCATGAACATCGGATGCATATACCTTTTTTATAGGGATGTTGATATTTTTTTTAATTATTGAATCAATAATTTTTTCTGTTTTATCTGTACACCCATCAAGTACAGGGTATATAAAACTATTACTTCTACAACTATCTAAAATAGAGGTAAGAACATTTTCAATTAAATCTTCTTTATTGTGTATTGTTATTATGTAATTAAATCTGGGAAGTTTTTTCATCAATTAATTATAGAATTTAAATCATTTAACCATGCTTCACATATAGTCAATTCATCACTTTTTATATAGTTATTTCTTTCAAGTTCTTTATAGATACTTTTTAGGTTTTCTTTATAATCTCCCTCTAATTTAATTTCGTCTAAAATTTTTATAATTGCTTTTATATTTAAATAAATTTCAATCTCATCATCAAAGTCTTTCATTAAATTATGGCTATTACGGTTTTGATAAACTGTTGCTTTTGTAAAACCTAGATGTAATTGTTCCTCCCAAAATAATCTTTGAGCAATATATCCTCTTAAGATATCAGTGAATCTAAAACTTACAGTTGAAGGTAAATACATAGAATAAAAAACTTTTTTATTCCAAGTTGTGTTTTGTGAGTTAAAAGGACAATATGTGTTTTTATTTAGAGCAATTGGTTTTTTGTTGTTAAATTTTATTTTTTTGTTGTTAGTTAATCTATAGATAGCGTCAACATCAGGATCGATATCAGCTAGTCCTTGCCAGGCTCCTATTTTTAATTCAGTTTGGTGTTCTTTTTTTAATTTTTGTATTTTGTTAATTTCATTCAATGGATATCCTCTTGGCCATATTTTTTTTCTTGTAAAATATGTGTAAATATTAAGAAATTTGTTATTATTTTTTATTAAATTGTTTGTTTTGAATTCAGGGAAAGACCAATTATTATAAGGGGTGTTATCGTCATCAGTATCATAAATGATATCAGCACCTAAACTAATAGCGTAAAGATATCCAATATTTTTTCTTGAATAATGGTTGTATGGTAAGTATTTTATTACTTCAAAATCTAGTTTGTTTTGATCTTTGACAGATAAAAAAATAATGTTATCCTCGTTTTTAATTTGTTTACTTTTTTTATCACCAACTAAAATTATTTTCCAATCTTTGAATTCAGAAAATTTTTTAATAGCATCAGTTTTTTTGTTTATTGTGGTTATTACTATGAATTTTTTTTGTTTTTTTTCCATTTTTCTATTTTATATTTATATTTCCATCAAGTATTTGATATCCAGCACCTCTCATATCTGCTTCAAAGGTTTTTCCTTCTTGAAATGAATAACCTAGAATATTTAGATTAACAGCATTTTTAATAATAACATGACTTTCTATTCCTGGATTAGTAAGGTTAAAATCTAGTAAATACTTACCTTTATTGAGTTTTGGAAGTTTTATTTCTGCTGTTAAAAGGTGTTTTCCTGGAGAGCAAAAAAAAATGTTGTCTTCAGGTTTTGTATGGCCTGGTACACAAACAGCTATGTGATTTCCCAGATTATCTTTTAAATGTGTTTCCAGGGTTATTTCTTCTTCTTCTTTTGTTTCAAAGTTTATTTTAATTTCTAAAGACGATGGTAATGAGGGTATTTTAACTCTTTTTTTATGAGAATCATTACAAGTTATTTTTTGTAATTTGATATTTTTATTTTTATAAAATGTATTATCAATTATTTCTTCTAATTCTTCTTCTTTATTTATTGCTTCGTTATTTAAGTATGTATCAATAACATCTTTTGTTTCACCGATCATTTTTATTTTTCCTTCTTCAATAAGAATACATCTTTTGCAGAGGTTTTGGATGGCGGTGAGGTTATGGCTGACGAAGAGGATGGTTCTTCCTTCTTCTCCTGTAACTTCGTCCATTTTGC
>CAZQEL010000027.1:0-8417 GCA_964591795.1 uncultured archaeon
TGATATAGAATTTATACCTTCTTATATTAGAAGAAAAAAAACAAAGCATTTAGATCAAACAAAAGAAACTATTCAAATGTTTAGGACTGATGCGCCAACTTCTATTTATATTTCTGTTTTCTTTATAATTATTTTAAGTTCTTTAATTAATTTTGTGTTTTTTACAAATTTTATGAAGTTTTATTTAATTGATATTTTAGGAGTAATATTAATTATTTGTTCAGGTATAATAGAATACAATGCGATTATTTCATTAAAAGAAAATTATTACCCTCAAACAGGTAAGGAAAAAAATTTAATTATAAATGGGATTTTTAAATATATAAGACATCCAATTTATTTATCAGGTTTATTTTTAGGTTTAGGTATACTTATCTTTTTTGCGAAGAATATATGGTATTATTTATACCCAATAATGGTGATTGCTATTATTTATAAAATAGAATCTGAAGAAAAATATCTTTTGAAAAGATTTAAAACATATAAAGCTTATCAAAAAAAAAGCTATAAGATAATACCTTATATCTATTAAAATCAATAAGTATTTATATACTTATAACATATTATTATTATTATTATTATTAAAAAAAAGTGATAAAAACATGATTAATACAAATAAAGACTTTAATAAGTATTTTGCAATGGTAATTTTGATAATATTAGCAATATTTATTTGCATATACATTTGGCCTTATATTAATGGTTTCTTTGGAGCTTTTATATTATTCGCATTGTTTTTACCAGTACATAGATGGTTTATAAAAAAATTGAAGATAAATAAGAATTTTTCTGCAGTTTTAATAATTATTTTAACTATACTTTTAGTAATTATTCCATCCTATTTTATAATTGCAAATTCATATACTCAAGTAGTTGGTCTATTAGATCAAAAGGATGTGTTAATTTCACAATTAGCAACTTTTGAACAAAAATATCCTGGACTTGGAATTTCAAACACAATTAATAAATCTGTGCCTAATTTAGTTAATTGGACAGCGGATATTTTGTTTAATAATTTTAGTAATATTATGAAATCTGTAATAACTCTACTAATAATGTATTTTTTATTATTTTATTTATTAGTTTATCATAATGAACTTTATAAAAGATTAAAAGAATATTTACCATTTAGTACCAAAAATTCAATTCTTTTAGCAAAAGAGTTTACGAAAGTAACTTACGCCACATTAATAACAACAGGTCTTGTTGCAATTTTTCAAGGATTGTTATTAGGTTTAGGTTTTTGGATCTTTAACATTAAAGGTGCTGTTTTTTGGGGTCTTTTAGCTGCAGTGCTTTCTTTCTTACCAATTTTAGGTGTTCCTTTAATTTGGATACCATTTGTTATAATATATTTGGTTAGAAATAATATTAGTATAGCTATTGGAATTTTAATACTTGGTCTTATAATTAATTATTCTGAATATTTCATAAGACCTTATCTTCAAAGAAAAATAGGAGATTTACACCCATTGATTTCAATTATTGGTATATTTATTGGTGTAGCTGCTTTTGGATTTGTAGGTATAGTTATGGGCCCATTAATTCTATCGTATTTTACTTTAACCTTTAGAATGTTTAAAGAAGAATATTTAAAAAATATAAAAAAATAGAAAAAGAAATATAATTTATTTCTTTTTATTTTTCTTTAAAATTGGTTTTTTAGAAATAGGTTTTTTTTTCAAAATTACTTTTTTCTTTATTCTTTTCTTTTTAACAATAGAAACTTTTTTTGTATTAGTAACTTTGAATTTTGTTTTTTTAACTTTAGAACTTTTTCTATCTTTCCAAGCAACAATACCTAAAATTATTAAACAACCTAAATTTATTAAGGTAATTAAACTTAATGCTCCGTGGTAGTGTCTTCTCTCGAATATTTTCCAAATCCAATATGTCCTAAATAAAATTAGTGTTAATACTCCAACTGTAATTAAAATTATTAAGAAGTAATTAACGAAAGGAATAATTGCAAAAGGTAAAAATAATAATGGTAAAACTATTGGTAATAAAGCAATAAATCCCCATTCCCATCTTTCTTTTGCAAGTATTGGATAAATGAAAAACTGAGCAACTGGTATCCATGCAAGAAAAGCGTATTTTGAATTTAATTTTTTTGCAATTGTATATAATGCAAATGCCTTATATAAAAAAACAATTAAAATTATCATTAACGCTGTGAAAAACATAAATACTACTAAAGCACCAAGGCCTAAACCTAATGTACTTCCAATTAACATCTCTTCAGTTAACATTTTAAACTCTCCTATTTAATTATTATATATATATCTTGTGATATATGTTTAAAATTATATCTTTTATGTAAAAATAGGTAATCACTATGAAAAAACCAATTCTTTTAAGTCCAGTTGGAAATTGGGAGATGTTAGTTTCAGCTATTGATGCAAAATGTGATGCTGTTTATCTTGGTATTAAAGGATTAAACATGAGAGAAAGGGCTAAAAATTTCACATTATCTGACCTTTCAAAAATAGTTAATTATGCTCATGCAAGAAAAGTTGAAGTTTATTTAACATTAAATATAATTATTTTTGATAAAGAAATACCTAAATTAAAAAAAATAATTAAAAAAGCAAAAGAAGCTAAGATAGATGCTATTATTGCTTGGGATCTTGCAGTAATTAAACTTGCAAGAGAAGCAAAAATACCAGTTCATTTAAGTACACAAGCGAGTGTTTCAAATATTGAAGCTTTAAAAGAATATTACAAATTAGGTATTAAAAGATTTGTACTAGCTCGTGAGCTTACACTTAAAGATATAATAAAAATAGTGAAAGATTCTAAAAAAATAGATCCTTTAATTGAAATTGAAACATTTATACATGGAGCAATGTGTGTTTCTGAAAGTGGACGTTGTTTTATGTCTCAATTTTTATATGGTAATGAAACTTCAGCTAATAGAGGTAAATGCATTCAACCATGTAGACGAAAATATATAATTACAGATCCTGAAACTAAAAAAGTTCTTGAAGTTAACAATAATTATATAATGAGTCCAAATGATCTTGCTACAATTAAATTTATAGATTTACTTATTAAAGCAGGAATAAGTGTTTTTAAAATTGAAGGAAGGATTAAAGGGCCTGAATATGTAAAAACAGTAACTGAGAGTTATAGGCAAGCTATTGATTATTATTTTTTAAAAAAATTAACATCTAAAGTAAAAGAAGATCTTTACTTAAAACTTAATTCAGTTTATAATAGAGGTTTTTCAAATGGATTTTATATGGGCACACCAATAAACAAATGGTCTGATGCTTATGGAAATAAATCTAAAACTAAAAAAATATATATAGGTAAAATTACTAAAATATTTAAAAAAATAAATGTAGTAGAAGTTAAAATTGAAGTTAGTGATCTTAAAATAAATGATAATATTTTAATTATTGGTCCTAAAATAGGAACTATTGAGCAAAAATTAACTAGTATTCAAAGAGATGTTAATATTCCATTAACTGTTGCAAAAAAAGGAGATGTTGTTGCAATTAAAATTAAAGATAAAAAACTTCCATTTAAAAATGATAAATTATATATTTTTCAAGAATGAAAATTTATAAATTATTAACTTAGGTTAAATTATAAATTTTTAAAAAAATTAAAACAAATAATATAAAAAGGTTTTCATATTTATTTATTTTATTTTAAATTTATTTAAAGTGATTATGTATTAAAAAAAAAACAGATGCAAATTCTAAAATGGCATTACCTAAAAAAACATTATTAGGTGTACAAATGTTATTTGTAGCTTTTGGTGCTACAGTTTTGGTGCCTTTATTAATTGGAATTGATCCAGCTATTGCTTTATTTACAGCTGGACTTGGAACTTTAGTTTTTCATTTAATAACAGGTGGTATAGTTCCTGTATTTTTAGGAAGTTCATTTATTTTTATAATGCCAATTATTGCAGCAACTGCAATGTATGGTTATGCAGCAGCTTTAAGTGGTCTTATTGCTGTGGGTGTAGTATTTGTATTAATTTCATTAGTTATTAGAAAAAAAGGAATTAAATTTGTTCAAAAACTTTTTCCACCAATTGTTGTAGGTCCAGTAATTATGATTATTGGTTTGTCTTTGGCGACCACAGCAGTATCAATGTCATCTCATAATTGGATTTTAGCTGCAATTACTTTGATAATTGCAATAATCATTGTAACTTTTGGTAAAAATTCAATTAAATTAATACCAATTATTGGAAGTATAGCTATTACTTATATAATTGCAATTATTTTTGGAAAAGTAGATTTTACTCCAATTGCTAATGCAAGTTGGTTTTCAATACCAAGTTTTATAGCACCAACTTTTAGTTGGGGAGCTATATTATTTATATTACCTGTAGCAATTGCTCCATTAATTGAACACATAGGTGATATGTATGCAATTAGTCATGCAACTGGAAATAATTATATTAAAAAACCGGGTATTCATAGAACTTTATTAGGAGATGGAATTGCAACTATAATTGCATCTTTTTTTGGTGGTCCTCCAAATACAACATATTCAGAAGTAACTGGAGCCATTGTTTTAACAAAATTAAAAGATCCAGTAATTTTAAGAATATCAGCAATAACTGCAATTTGTTTTGCATTTATTGGAAAAATAAGTGGTTTTTTACAAACAATACCTGATTCAATATTAGGTGGAACAATGCTTTTATTGTTTGGGATGATAACAATTGTTGGTATTAAATCAATATCAGAATCAACAACAGATCTTAATAAAACAAAAAATATGATAATTGTTGGTGTTATGCTTGTAATTGGTGTAGGTGGAGCTGTAATTTCTTATGAAACATTTACATTAGCAGGTGTGGGATTAGCATCAATTGTAGGAATAATATTAAATTTAGTTCTTCCTAATGAAAAATAGGTGTTAAAAATATAAATATTTACGGATATTAAAAAAATATCCGCATTTTTTTTTAAAATTAATTATCTAAAAAGCCTCTAACAATAACAACAGGTGTGTTAGCGTCAGCAGAACCAGATACTAAATCTGCAAGAGAAGCTACTAGATTTTCAATTTTTCTTGGTGTTGTTCCTTGAGCTGAAAATGCATCTTTCTTTTGGTTTAAAACAAACTTTGCTTTTTCTTCTTCAATTATTTTTAATATTTCAGTCTTAGTTTTACCTTCGTTGTATAATTTTTGCATAAGGTATTTTGTTTTAACACCTATTCTATTTTTATTTTTTATACCTTGAGTTACACCAAAAGCTGAAACTGGATCTGCTAGTTCATATATACCTGATTCTGGATCCTTATAAGCTCCATCACCATAAATTAAAACTTCAACTTCTTGATTGAATTCTTTTTTTATCATTTCTTGAACTTTAAGACAAACTTCATTTCCTTTTTTAGGAGCTAGTTTAATTCTTTCTTTTACTGGATCAAGTATATTTGAACCCAATAAACCATATTCTGAAAATACCTCTTGTGATGAATCAGAAAAAATATCCTGCAAAGTAATTACGTTTTCAAAACCTCTTTTTTTAATTGCATTTAAAGTATCAAATCTATGATGTACATTTGATACAATTATTCCATCAGGTTTTTTATTTATTAAATATTTAGTTGAGTTTGCAAGATAAATTTCAACATCAAGAGTAGATTCTTTTACAATTGATTTATAAAAATCAATATAATCTATTCCAGTTTCAGGATGATAAAATCTTTTTTCTCCAATTTCAGTAGTAGTTATCATATCTTCAAAGGATTTATTTAATTCTTTAAGCATTTTATGATCAATTATTGGATTACCTTGTTCATCATCAGGAAATTTTAATTGAATAATTATTTTTCCTTTAGGAACTGTTTTTGAAATTGCTTTAAGTATCATAGAGAATCTATTTCTTGAAAGTATTGGATATATTACTCCAATTATTGAATTTTCATTTAAATTTAGTTTTTTTCTTATTTCTGTAGAAATATCATTTAAATAAACATAGTTTTTTTGAGTTATTGCAACAACAGCCTCTGTTATACATACAATATCTCCAGATTTAATTAAATCTTTGTCTTTTTTAAGTGAATTTTTAACAATTTCAACAATATTGTCATCAAATGTAATAATTCCAGTTTTTATACCAAAAGCCATTACACCTAATTCTTTTTCATTAAGTTCCATAAAGTATCGTTTCTCCAAAATATTATATATTATTTAAATATATAGTAAAACACATTAATAAATGTTTTCATATTTTTTAAAAACTAAAAATCCATATATTGATATAATTTTTATTAATTTTGATGTTTTAACCTATATATTTTTAAAGATTTCCAACTACAATTTTTATAACTTTAAAAAAAGTTATTTTTTTGTGAAAATAAGGTGAAAATAGGTTGTGATAAAATGTTATATAAATACTGTTCAAATTGTTATTCTTTAAATGTAAAATATATTCCTGCTGAAGGAAAACATCAATGTATGTCTTGTAACCATAAGGGTGAATTTAAAGAAGATTCTATAGAAAAAATAAATAGTTATAAAAAAAATGGAAGTGCCGTGCTTAATAAAGACGATTTTATTGAATCAAAAGCAATTCTTTCTGAAGATAAAGATAAATTTGATAATGTTGATGATAAAATTAAAAAAAAATTTGGTGATAAAGTTAAAAATTCTGATTGGGAACTTTTATAGTATAAAACAAATCAATTTTTTTTGATTGTTATTTTTAAAAAAATTTAATTTTTCATTTAGTTTTGATTTTATTTTTAATTATAAATTTTCATATACTTCTTTTAGAAAAAGAGCATCTTCTACAATTTCAGGAGATTCACAAATAACAGTGCCTTTTGCATTGTTATTTTTTAAATGAGCTAAAATATCTTTGTAAGGAAAATCTGCTTCTCTAAATGGTAAATGATTTTTTTCTCCTTTTTCAGTATATGCAATTCCAGACATGTGTATGTGCATATCCTTAAACATTTTAGGATAACTTTTTAATTTTTCAAAAAATAACGAAATATTTTTTTTATCTTTAAAAAAACCGTTTTCTCTTGCATGTTGATGAGCAAAATCAATTACAGGCATTACAAAATTAGGATGTTTGTCTAAAAAATAAAATATTTCTTCAATTGAACCAACTTGAGTTTTTTTACCAGTTAGTTCAATTCCAAGTTTTACATTTCCTTTAAATTTATCTTTAATTAAAGAAATTTCATTTGAAATTGTTTCTAAAACTTTTTTTGGTTCTTCTTTTAGAAAATATCCAATATGACATACAATCACTCTTGCGCCAATTTGTTGTCCTATATTTAATGAATTTAAAATATATTTATGTGAATTAATAACTTTATGTTCTTCTTTAGCATTTAAGTTTATGAAATATGGTGCATGTATGCTTAAGTTAACGTTACTATTAATTGCATTTGATTTAATAGTTTTAAGTTTTTCAGGAAGGCTATTTTTTAAATAAACAGATCTTACAAACTCAAGTTCCATTGCAGAAAGTCCAATTTTAGAAACTTTTAAAATAGCATCAGCTGTTGGATTTTTACTATTTTTTGGAATATTAAGTATTGTGTTTCCAAAACCTGCTGGTCCAAAATTAAGTTTTTCAAATTTCATAATTATCTATTTTTAATAAATAAAAACATTATACATCAATTATGTTTTCTATAATAACTTATATTACGATTAATAGATTCATCTATTAATTTACTTATAATATCTAAATTTAATTTTTTATTTTTATTTTTTTTAGCATAATCTTTAAATTTGTAATATAATGTATCTTTTGTATATAATTTAAAAGCAGAAGAAGTAATTATTAAAATAGGTAATTTGCCTTGAGATTTATAATTATTAATTTTATTTTTTAAATAGTTATTTAAAGATTGCCCTTCATTATTTTTTATATATTTATTTAAATTTTTCATAAAATAATATTCTTCTGAAACTACTTTTTGTGATAATAATATATCTCCAAGAGGTTTTGGTTTTTTCTTACCTTTTTTTAAAAAATTAATTCTTTTTATCATTTAATTTTACCTTTTCAATTGCAATTTTAACTGAATGCATAATAATAAGATCTAAATCAACTTGTGATAATTTTAATATAAAATCATTAGAGATTTCTTTAAATTTTCTTTCTTTTGCATATTTATAAATACTATCATAAATATAACCTTTTTCAAAATTTAAAATATCATTAATTAATTTTGATTTAGCTTTTAAACCATTAATTCCTTTAAATTTAGGTTTATTATTAAAAACAAAATCAAATAAATTTTTTTGTTTAATTACATCTTTAATATAATCTTTTAAATTATAAATATTTAATTTTTTAAAATATTTCTTTTTAAAATATTTTTTACTAAAATATAAATTAAACTTATTAAAAATTAATTTTTTATTATTTATTATTATGTCTTTTTTTATTTTATTTTGATAAGTAATTTTT
>CAZQEL010000028.1:0-8358 GCA_964591795.1 uncultured archaeon
AATTATAAATTCCAAATTTGGTCTTGTTCTTCAAGCAGTTAGAGATGATGAAACTGGAGCTAAATCTCTTGGAAAAAATACTTTTAAAGTTAAAACAATTGGGTTAATTATCTCAGCTTTTTTTGCTGGAGTTGCAGGATCTTTATTTGCACATTTTATAACTTTTATTGATCCATCATCATTTACCTTTATGGCCCTTATACCAGTTATAACAATTATTATTGTTGGTGGACTTGCATCAATTAAAGGAACTGTTATAGCCACAATTATACTCACATTGATACCAGAAATATTGAGATTTGTTGGTCTTCCATCATCTTTAATAGGGCCAGGAAGACAAATCATATTTGCTTTAATTCTTTTAATTATAATTATATATTATCCTAAAGGATTTTATGGAAAAGTAGAATTAGAATAAATTATTATTAAAATACTTAAAAAAATCTAAAATTATTAAAAAATAAAAATTTATTTAAATATTAATAATAATATTTTTAACTATTTTTAAAACATCATCTTTTGCCTTATTCATAATATTAATTGTTTTTTTATGACTAACTATTTCCTTATCTAAACCTTCAGCATAATTTACATTTGAACAAATTGCACAAAAAGGTATGTTTAGTTGAGAACAAAGCATTACTTCTGGAATAGTTGTCATTCCAACAACTCTTTTTTTATAATCTTTAGTTAATTTATTTAATATTTTAATTTCAACTGTAGTTTCAAAAGCATCTCCATTATTATAAATATAGAGCACATTATCTACAAAAGTACATTTTGATTTAATAATTGCATTTTTAGCTATTTTAATTAATTTTTTATTAAAAGGTTCTTTCATATTTGTATGCACATTAAGAGCATCTTTTCCAAAAGTATGTGTTGATGCTGCAAATCCTCTTAAATATGTATAAGGTAAAATAAATTCATGCTTATTTATTAATTTTAATGATTTATCTAAAGATCCAACTACACTAAACCCAAATACACAATCTACTTTTAATTTATATAATTCCCAAATATTAGCTTCATAACCTTTTTCTAAAACTAACTGTGCTGGTGATCTTACAGGAATATTAAGTGAATCTCCATGTCTTGGAAGTATAATTATTTTTGTATTATTATATTGTCCAATATAATATGAAATAACTAATCCGTATTTGTTTTTTTTATTTTCAATCTTTTTAATATTAGTTAAAAGTTTATTTAAAACCTGTGCAAGACCACTTCCTGCAATAAAAGCAATTGTTTTCATAATAGCACTTTAATTTATTTTAATTACTAATATTTCCCCATTTCTCAATAGTTTTCTTTTCTATAATTTTAAATACTATTTCTTTTTTAAACCTAAGTAGTATTAGTATCTACAGTATTATTAACATCAAAATCATTATTAACATCAAAATTGATATTAACATCTAAATTAGTAAGATTTAAATCAGTATTTCCAAAATTATTTACATCAATTGAATTAAAATCATTATTTTTATCAGAAATATCTTTAAAAGATGTGTTTGTAATTAAAAAAAATATTAATAGGCCAATTGCTAAAATTAAAACAATAGTTGTAATAACTATCATTTTAAAATCACTTTTTTTAGATACTTTTGATTTTTCTTTAATTTTTGATGAATTAGAACTGCTATTTAAAACAAAAGAATCATTAATAACTGGTTTAGTTTTTTTAGGAGTAAGTATATTTTCATTTTGTTTACTTTCAGAAGTATGCTCACTCCAGAAAGGATCATTTTTGTAATAATAAGCTAAATGTTCTTTAATTTCAAAAGTAGCTACCTTATACCCTGTTAAATAAACTATAATTTCTGAATCAGTCTTGGATTTTTTTTTAAGTTCTTTTATAATTTCTATTAGTTTGTCGTTTATCATTTTAAAACACAATTAAATTTGTTAAATATCTATTAAAAACAATAATATCAATTGACAAAATGTTTTTAAATGTTTATAATCCATATTAAAAATACTAATTAATACAAAAGATATTCATAGTTTTTAACTTTTATACTTTTTATTACTGTATTAAAATTATCAAGTTCAAAATATTTTTTAAAAATTAAAATCTCTTGTTTACCTATAACATAAACAATTTTAGCAGTAAATATTTTTTTAAGTTTTGCTCTTTCAACTTTAACTTTAATTATTCCAACATGCCTTGAACTGCTTTTCTTTTTGCATATAATTCAGATGTTTTTAATTTCACATTTAATTACACATTTTTATTATTTATTTAAATTAATATTGTCTTATTTTATCAATATCAAGATCTATGGTAACCTTATGTACTTCTTCCGTTAATTCCATATCTTTTAACAAATATCTCTTTATTGAAGAATAATCTTTTTTAGAACATAACTCTGCAACCATAGACCCATCAATATCATCTATTAAAGATACTCCAATAGCTTCTCCAAAGTCTTTTAGAGTTCCTCTGCTTTTTCCATATCTAAAGCAAGTAATATGATCTCTTAAATCTAAGATTTCTTTTAATGAAAAATACTGTATTTTTGTTTTATTAATAAAACTCCTTGTTACAATAAAAGAAATATCAAAACTTTTAATATTAAATCCAACCATTCTAAATACATGATTTTCTTTTTTAAAATTAGCAAAATACGCCCAAAAATCAGTTAATATTTGTTTTTCATCTTCTCCAATTAAAACAACTGCATCTTTATTTGGTTCTTTTAAACCAATGGCAATTATTTTTGAATCAATTGGATTAATTAACTTTTGTTTGTCCTCTTCTTTTTTTTCAGAATAACCTTCTAAGAAAATAGGACATGTTTCAATATCTACATACAAATAGTTCATATATATCTATATCAAAAGAAATATTTATAAAACATAACAAATATTAGTAAACTATAATTTAAGTTGAAAATAATAACAATTTTCTAGATAATTCCACTATGATACTAATAAATGCATAAATTAGAGCATAAGTAAGTATTTTATATTAATTAAAAACTATTTTATAACTAAAATAACATTTTATTATTTAATAAATTTTAAAACAAGCATATTTTTCACATAATTATTTTTTATATTTTACAACTTTACCTTTTGATAAATATTTAGGATTAACAAATCTTTTTTTACCAGTAAAATAAGAACCATCATCTAAAACTTCAATTTTTTTAGATTTTAGTTTTTTTATATTGTCAGTTATTAGTTTATCTTTTGATTTTTTAATAATATTTATAATATAATCATCAGTTTTAAAAAAATCAGAGTACTTAATCATTTTTAGTTCAAGTGCCTTTTTTAAAACATCTACAAAAATATTATATCTAATCATATGAGTAATTCCACCCCAATGATTTTCTGCAAAATATTTATAAAGGTCATAAAAAACTTTAGCTGATTTTTTAGTTTTAAATATAATTTCATTATCTACAACTACAAAATCATTAATTAACCCATTAGTTAGATTAGTTTCATGCTTAAATGCAACATACTCTCTTAAAGTATAATCAACTCTATCAGCACAAAGATCAGGTGCATCTCTTTCAAGTAAACTAAAGTTACTGAAATCAACAATATCTTCAAGAGTATAATTGTATTTTTTTAAAATCTTTTTAAGTTCTTTATCTTTATTTAAAAATTCAAAAAATATATTATCTCCATGAGATTCAGCCTTATTGTCTATCAAATAATCATAAAGATGAGAAAAAGCCATGTGAGAAACATCATGCAAAAGCCCAGCTATTTTTTCATCTAGTGAAGCATTTAGTTTATCAAGTAAAATATAAACACCTATACTGTGTTCATATCTTGAAAACTCAACACCATAATGCCATTCTTTAGGAAGACCTTGTTGTCTTATATATTTAAGTCTTTGAACTGATTTTGTATTTATTAATTCAAGTATAACTGGCTCAATAATTTTGTAAGTTCCATATACTTTATCTTTTACAGTTAATTTTTTAATCATAATAATACTTTATAGTTTTATTATTAAATAATTAATTTATTAGTATAACAAGAACCTTCATAAATAAATTTAAAATTTAAATAATTCAAAACATCCACATTTACTAAAGGCTGGCCTTCTGAAACTCTATATGCTCTTGGGCTTATGTTTTTATTTTGTGATGACACTTTAGGAATTACCACAAATATTAAAAAAGCAATTAATATTAATATAATAAATACAATTAACATTATTTCTTTATAATTCATATAATCATTAACCATTTAAATAATAATTATAAATATATAGGTTAAGTTTAAAAAAGTAATTAATTTAAATTAAAAATAATATAAAAAATCAACTAATCTTAATTTTAACTAAAACTTCTATCTTTTTAAGCATTTAGATATTTAATATATATAGAAAATACCGTTTTGTTAACAATAAATCTATTTCTGTTATATTTATTTAACTTTTTATTTAATTTAATTACAGAAATGATTTTATTTATTTAACAGTAGGCATATTTATGAATGAATATAAAAAAATACAAAAGATATCGTTTAAAGAAAGATTAAAAACTTTAAAACTAGCATATAACTGGACATATAAAGCAGCTCCAAAATTAACAATTACTTTGTTAATAACTAGTTTTTTTTCAGGTCTATTTGTAATTGTTTCTCCATATGTTTACAAAGTATTAATCGATTATTTAACAGGTCTTGACTTAACTACAACAACATCTGTAAGTATGTCAATTATAGTTTTAATAATTATATATGTATTAATTATATTTCTATCTGCATTTTTATCTGAACTTAATTTTTTATTAAAAACAACTACGAATGTAAGAATTGAAAAATATGCAAGCTCTGAAATAATGAATAAAGCATCAGAGTTAGATATTGAACATTTTGAAGATGCTGAATTTTATGATAATTTATACAAAGCAAATCAAAGTATACCTAGAATTCCAGATTTATATAGATTTTCAACAAATACTTTTAAATATTTAGTATCTGTAATTGCTATAATAATTACTTTAATAATATTTGAGTGGAGAATTGCTTTACTTGTAGTAGCAGGATCAATACCTAATTTATTTGTTGGATTAAAATTTGCAGATATAAATTTCAGTTTATTTAATAGCAATTCACCTAAAAAAAGAAAAGCATGGTATTTTTTAAATCTATTAAATACTGATAAAAAAGCTATTAAAGAAATAAAACTATTTTCATTAAAACATGTATTTCTAAAAAAATGGGATACTTTATTAAATGGCATTATAGAAAGGCAAGATAGAGCAGTAAAAAAACAAATTAAATTTTATTTTATTGCAAAAATGTTTAATAATATATTCATATTATTTGCAATTTTATTTTCAATAGATTTATTTATTAAAGGAGAAATTACAATCGGTTCAATTATATTTGCACTTGCTTTAATTTTCCAATTTTCAGACAAACTAGGTAATTTTTTTGAAGTTATTGGTTATTTAAATGAGTCATTATTACAAACAAATAGTCTTGTAACAGTATTTAATTATAAATCAAAAATTAACACAGCTGAAAGTAAACTAAATTTTCCAAAGAAATTAACCAAAAATATAATACTTAAAAATGTATATTTCAAATATCCAAAAGCAGAAGAATATGTACTTAAAAATATTAATCTAGAAATAATACCAGGAGAAAATATTGCTATTGTTGGAGAAAATGGTTCTGGAAAAACAACTTTTATTAAACTTTTAACAAGACTTTATGATGTAACTAAAGGTGAAATCTTAATTGAAGATAAAAATATAAAAGAATATAATATTTCAGATATTCATAAAAACATAGGTGTTATTTTCCAAGATTTTGTACAATATGAAACAACTGTTAAAGAAAACATACATTTTGGAGATGTAGATAAGTCTTCTAAGGATATTGAAGCATCAGCTATTAAGTCAGGTGCACATAATTTTATTAAAGATTTTGATAAAAAATACTTAGAAAACCTAGGAAGAACTATTGAAAAGAACGGAAAAGAACTTTCTGGTGGACAATGGCAAAAAATTGCTCTTGCAAGAGCTTTCTTTAAAAATTCAAAAATACTTATCTTAGATGAACCAACAGCTGCAATTGATGCTAAAGCTGAATATGATTTATTTAAAAGATTTAGAGACTTAACTAAAAATAAAACAACCATACTTATATCTCATAGATTTTCAACAGTTAAGATGGCTGATAGAATTATAGTTATGGATAAAGGTAAAATTGTTGAAGACGGTAGTCATAAAGAGCTTATGGAAAAGAAAGGTATCTATCACAATTTGTTTACTCTTCAAGCAAAGGGTTATGAAATGTAATTTATTTAAAAAAATATATTTTTAAACCTTTCATGTAAAATAAGTATTAATATACTTAAAAAAAAGATTAACTATGAAAAAACTAACTATAGCTAAATCAATTAAACAAACAAAAGAAAATCCAACTAAAAATAGACGTAAATTAGATGACACCTTAAGCCATTCTAAAAAACAACTACACGAAGGGTGGAATGGATGTGATGGAAGTGCTCGAAGATATAGAAAAATATATGCACATTCATTAAAACTTAAACCATTTAATTTTTTATTAGAAGAACTGAAAGTACATGATCCAAATGTTATTATATTAGGTCCTGGAAAAGGAGAGGACAGTCATTTATTTAAAGCAGAATTAGAAGATATAGAGGTTAACATACATCTTGATACTTTAGGTTTTAGTAAAACAGTACACAAAGAATTAATTAAAGATAAAATAATAAAAAAAGACTATTCTCCAAATATTTCAAAAGGCCTTGCTTTTGAACATATAAATACAAAAGAACATCCAAAGCTTACAAAAGCAATTATAGGAAAATATCATTTAGTAGTTGCATAAAGATCTGTAGGGTTATATGGTGAATCTAAATCATATGCTCTTTTTCAAACAGCTTTATTACTTCAAAAAAGAGGTAGAGCTTATATTGATATTGAATATAAAAGAAATCTAAAATAAATAATTAAAGTTGCAGGAAGAATGTTAGAGTCATATAATAAAACAAATAAGAGTGAGATTAAATTTACAATTAAAGCACTAAAAGATACTGCTGTTAATTATGAACATGCAGATATAATTTAGGTTCAAATTGATAAAGTAAATTAAAATTAGGATTTATTATGGATGATTTAGAAAATAAAATTATAAAAAGAACAGTTGCATTAATAGTTTTTTTTGATAAAAATAAAAAAGTGTTACTACAAAGTAGAATAGGCATTTCAAAATATGGTGAGGAATGGAGTTATTTTGGAGGAGGTGTTGAAAAAGATGAAACACCCAAGCAAGCAATAATTAGAGAAATAAAAGAGGAGTTGTCTTTTGATTTAACAAAAATAAATTTTAAATATATTGGCAAATATGATATTCTATTTTATAATGATAAATATTTTGGAAATAGTTTCTTTTTTATTGCACAATTAGATGAAGATATTCTTAATAAATTTAATCAAAAAGAAGGTAAAAGTTACAAGTTGTTTACTATTGAAGAAGCAAAAAAATTAAACCCTGGTTGTATACTTCAAAAAACCGATTTTTTAATATTGGATTTAATTAATGCTGAAATTAATAAATTTTAAATTTGTTTATTATAATTGAAAGGTTATTTTAACAAGGCATACATATAATTATCATGTACTTTTCCATTATAGATAGCTGATTTTTTTAAAATTCCTTCTCTTTTAAATTTATTTTTTTCTAAAACCTTAACTGATCCTATATTTTTAGTACAAGCTTCCGCGGCAATTCTTTTAATACAGGTATTTTCAAATATAAATTTAGTAAATTCTTTCAAGGCTTCAGACATAAGGCCTTTATTCCAATAATCAGAAAGAAGCATAAAACCAATTTCACATCTTTTAAAATCTGTTATTATTGAAAATATACCCATAGTTCCAATTAGTTTATTATCATGAATAATATGAAACGAAACACTTTTTCTTTTTTTAAAAACATCCATCTTTCTTAAAATTTGCTTTTCAGCAATTTTTCTTGAGTTTTTAATGTCTTTAGAACCCCCATTATATATCCAAAGAGCTTTATCTTCATATAATTGATATAATCCAGTAACGTGTTTTAAATCTGGTTTTACAAGAATCAATCTTTTTGTTTTTATTGGGTTATATTTATAACCTTTATTAAATATTTTTTCATCCATATTGAATCTACTCTTTTATATTATATAATAATATACACTATAATCAACTTAATTTTCCCAAATAGGTATATTGTTAATTGTACCATTACTATCATGTTTTTGTATATACTTTCTAACTAATTTATAGGTTTTTTCTAATTTAGTAACTGGAATTTTACCTTGATCAATCTTACTAAAAGTATTTACTAAGTAATCATGAGTATAATTGC
>CAZQEL010000029.1:0-1004 GCA_964591795.1 uncultured archaeon
TAAATAAACTTTACTAATAGATAAATAAAAACCTATATCTGTTGCTGAACCACCAGAACCACCCATAAAAGGATCATCTGTAAAATAAACAAATAAATCAAGGGATATATCTGAAAATAAACTATCAAGTATTTTAATTAATTTAGGAAGTACTTCAGTATTATATTTGTTAAAATAGATATTACTTAATTTTTCATCTAAATTATAATCAATTTTTGCCTTTATAACTTTATTAGTTAAATTAACTAATTTTTGTTCAGTAGAAGTTAGTTTTTGATTTAGAATTAGTTTTTTAATAATAGAATCATAGTAACGCTCATTATTTAATAGATTATTAAAATTATTATCCATTAAAGTTAATAGTCTTAATATTGGTATGCTTGCCTGATCTACTTTAACTGGAGAAAAGATGTGATAACCAAGACTACAATTTATTAGATCTTTTGAAGGTTTTATTAAATTCAATTTAATATCAACACTCATAAAAATATCTATATTTCAAAAAGCTTTTAAACTCTTTTATGTAGTAATTTAAGTATTAAATAGGATTTATAGAAATATGGAAAAAAACATAAAACTAAAAATACTAGAAGAAATTGCAAATGCTCTTCTCTATCTTAATATGCAAGGTATAAAGACACAGTTTCCTATTAACATATACTTTATACAACCAAATCTTAATTTATTTAAAGAAGAAATATTTAAAAAAATTAAAATAAATATAAACAACTACTCAGAAATAACCTTATTTTCTTTTTTACAGATATTTACAGATAGAGAGATTAATTGTCCAAAAGAACTATTTAATCTTATTTTAGATAAAATAATAGAAAAAAGAAAAGATCCAACTCTTAAAAAAACATTAGATCTTAAATATAAGAAAAAAATAAACTTAAAAAATTTTAAAAAATTAAAAAATTATAAAAAATACATACTTTATAGTGAAATATCAATAGATATTAATTATCCTATATTTAGAGGACTTGGATATAATTTTTATACAA
>CAZQEL010000029.1:1014-6704 GCA_964591795.1 uncultured archaeon
ATACAATTAAAGATAGATTCTATAAAGAATATCTATTACCTGAAGAAAAATTTATATATTCTGCAGAAATTATTAAAAAACCAAAATTTCTAATAACAGGACATACTAAAGAACAAGGAATATTTAAAGATTATAAATTTTTTGGAAAACTACCAAAAGAACCTATATTTCCTATGTTAAACTCTAAAAAAGAAAAAATAAAATATACAGTTGATTTAATTTTAAAAAACATTGGTGTGAATAAAGAAATTTTAAAAAAAGATATAATTTTATTAAAATCACCTAAATATATTAAAAAAAATCTAAATGTAGAACAACAAACTAAACTAAAAGAAAGAATATTTAATTCTTTAAAAGAGAGATTTTTATAACAAAAAGGAAAATAAACATGGAATATTTAATAAATGGAAAAATTGAAGGCATCATAAAAATAATAAAGTCAGAAAAAGATCTTACCACTTCAAAAAATAAAATAATTGTAATTAAAGAAGTGACCTTAGAAATATTACCAAGATTGCATAACGTTAAAGGCATTATCGTTGAAAAAGGAAGTAAACTATCACATATTACTATATTTTTAAGAGAAATTGGAATACCAATGGTAAGAATACCAAATGCTTTAAAGAAATATAAAGATAAAGAAAAAATTAATCTTCAAAAACTTTAATTTTATTTAAATATGTTTGATACCCATACCATTTAAATTCATTAATTATTGGGGTGTCAAATAAAATAGATTCTTTCATAAACAAGTCATTTTCAATAATGACCATATATAAATTTTCAAAATCATCTTCTTCTAATAAATCTCCAAATTGAGGTTCAATTAAATATGAACTAAATAAAGATAAATGAACATCATCAGGAGTTTTTATCTCTTTATCTGTAATCATTACAACACAATGACCATTATATTCTCCTGATTGAGGATCATATAGATTTCCACAAGCTACATATGGATGTATGTAACCTTCTTCTAATTTATATTCTTCAACTCCTTTATCATAGTACCAATCACCATAAATAAAATAATTTTTGGTAGTATCAGAAAGAATAACCCCTTCTATTATAGGAATTTTATTTTTTTCAGTAATTACATAATCTATTAAATATCTTAATTGTGCAGTAAATAATAATGAAAAATCTTCACAATCTCCACCTACACTATCATTTACAATATGGTTTAAATTTTGCAAATTATCTTCTTTACCAGATGTCTTTAAATCAGGAATATATTCTAATTTTAAATATCGCTCATTAATATATTCTATACATGTAGTTTTAATATAACAATATTTATTTTCACAATAAACACAAGAATTAGTAAGTCTACTTTTTGTAGAATTAATATTTTCAATATTATTAATTGTTGAATTTTGTTGAAACCAATCCATTAAATCTTTAATTACTTCTTTAAAATTAAATAAATCGTTTTTAATAGTTTCATAATCTTCAAGTAATATACTATTTTCATTTTCTAGGTCTGTATTTTGATTTGAACTTTCTAGTAGTTTTTTTTCTAAAGAATTATAATCATTAGTTAGATTTTCTAGTTTTAGATTTAATAAGTCATAATTACTAGTTAAATCATCATGGTTTTCTAGTAATAGATTATGACTTTTTAATAATTCATTATACTCATTTACATTTAAACTATATTCTTTATATAAATTTTGATAGTTAAAGAGAAATATAAATATAAAAATACCTAATATAATAAATAAACTGAGTTTAATATAAAAATAAATTGATTTTTTCTTTTTAATCATATTAAAACCTCTTTTGTCTAAGTCTTCTAGTAGAATATCTTCCTTTATCTTTATATGAGTCTTTAAGATAAGAAGAATTTTCTTTTTGTAAAACTTCATAAGTAGGTTCAGTATAACCTAATTGTTTTAATGCTTGATCAAATATTTTAGTAAAACTTAAGTTATTTTCTTGTACAAACTTATCTTGGCTATTTGTAATTCTAATATTTATCCTTACATTTCTTTTTTCTGGAGAATAGTCTTTTTTTACATCTTCTAATTTCATAATCATCACACTATGCAGTCATTGTACATACACTAGACACAGAATATTTATAAATAGATCGGAAAAGAAGTAAAATATAATAAGAAAAAAAGAAAGAAAAAATATAACTTCAAAAGTAGAAGTCATATTAAGTATTGGAAAAATAAAACTAATTAAATACGGTTTTTTGAAGAATTTATTTTTTTAATAAATTTATTCTGATTTATACTTTCTTTTTTATATACACCAATTAAACAACTTATTAATCCAATAAAAAATTATCTTTTTTTAATATCTATTTCTATTCATTTATGTATTATTTGATTTCGCCATTACCTTTTCTAATAATTTTTTAGTTTCAGGGTTATCTATAAAATCCATTAAGTTAAATTGCTCATAGAATCTATCCATTGTATCTTCAAATCTTTCTTTAATTTCGTTTATTTCAAAAACTGTGTTTACAGATAATTCTTCTAAGTTAAGATTATTTTCTATATAATAATTCTTCATATCACTTAAACAATTATGAATTGCTATATAATCCAAAAAAGAATTATAAGCTTCAATTCCTAATTTTTTTAATTGATAATCTTCAATTTTATTATACATTTTAGTAAAATAAATAATAAAATCTGAAAAATTGTTTATTATATTGTATTCATCTTTGAAGTAAGGTTTTAGTTTTAGTAGCTTTCTAGTGTTTTCTTCTAAGAAATTAAAATTACCATTATATGCTTGTTCTAACATTTGATCTTTTAATTGATACAATTGATAAATTTCTGAATCGTTTGAATAATATTGTTTTTTTCTAAATTCTTTAGAACTCATTATCTTTGATTGTTCAATTATATTTTCACTAACTGTATTATAGATTTCTTCTTCTGATATATCTTTTATATCTAGTTGTATTAATTTAGAATAATTTATTTCAGGATTATAAGATACAGGAGTAATTTGTCCATACTTATACCACATTACTGGTAATCCTAAATTTAGTTTGTTATTAATTTGAACAACTAGTTTTTGCATCTGTGTTCGTGTTGGTTTTTGCCCAATTATGCTATAAATATAATCATTTATTTTTGAAAATAAATAATATATTTTTTGTTTATGTTCTAATTTTATTTTAAAATTAAAATAAACGTCTGAAATTTGATTTACTTTGATATTTAGAAAAGCCTCTGATAATAAATACACTTTATCATTAGCAACAACTAATTTTTCTTTAACTAGATTTAAAA
Source organism: uncultured archaeon (assembly GCA_964591795.1). GTDB lineage: Archaea > Iainarchaeota > Iainarchaeia > Iainarchaeales > CSSED10-239 > Forterrea. The sequence goes on from CAZQEL010000029.1 coordinate 4,269, forward strand.
TAATTCTATTAACTGTTTCTTTAGGTATATTTATTCTTTTAGAGATTTCATCAACAGTTGATTTGGGATTTTGAGTTAAATTTAACATTATTTTACTAAAATTTCCTAAGCTCATTTTTAATTATCCTTTTTCAATCTTTAATATATTTCAGTTTATCTAGATCTTTGTAACATATATATGTGCAAACCTATATATATATGTTTGCTTTATTTAAACAATTAATTCGTATTTTGATAATTTAATACCAAAAGCTTTATATAGGATTAGATATATAGATAAATATAACGTAAGATATACATAAATAGTGATTATTATTGATTCAAGAATATTAGAAATATTAATGTTATTTGACAAAAAGTCAAAAATAGTGATTGATACTAACATGTACATATTTAATTATGAATTTATCACGGACAAAGTTCCAAAATATGATTGCCAAACAAAGATAAAAAAAGAAAATGTAGGCCTTATTTTTAAATATTTAGAAGAGAAACAAATATCTGTAGTAGTACCCAAAATAATATTTAATGAAATTAAAAAAAAAATGACTCAATTTAGATATATCTACAATAAAGACATAATCTTTGGTAAATTAAACATTATTGAAGACAAAGACGAAATCTTTGAAATAGATAATAGACCATTAGCAGAACAACTATTTTATGAATCATCAACTGATTTAATGATATACATTTACTGTAAGGAAAAAGAAATACAAATCATCATAACAGATAACACAACAGATTTTGATGAATCTGAAAAAAGATACAACAGAAGCATAAACAAAAGCAAGATAATGATAACAATTGCAGGAATCGCAGACACTTACAAAGCAATAAGTAAAAAGAAGATAAAATAATGGGAAAAATATTTGAATTAATCGCAGGAAGATTATTAGGATTAGTATTAATATTCGCGTTTATTGATTCTGGAAATCAAATACTTCGTTCTGCAGGATTAATGACTCTTGGAATAGTAGTTTTAGTTGTCGCATTGTTCTTAATTGCAATGTTCTTTAAAAAATAAACCTAAATAGCGACATAGTCGCTATTAATACTATTTTTAAATAAAGTAAATATTGTTTACCATTTCTAATAAATAATATTCACTATGAAAATTAGGATTATTTAATCACTATTTATTTTTTATTTCAATAATATCTTATTTAATTAAATTATCTCTTTTTTATAAAATAAATCCACTTAATATTTCCTTGCCCAATAGTATAAAAATGAACTTTATAAAAATTACTTTTTCCTTTGAAATATTTTGTTTTATCATAAGGAGATTAACCATATTTTTTAATAAAATGATTATAATAAGATTCAGCTGATTTTACCACCCATTTAGGAGGAGAAGATATTTCAACCCAATCTGAATAAGTTAAAAATTTAATTATTTTTTTTACTATAGATGTCATAAATAATATATTTATGAATGTAATTTAAAGTTATCTTTCCAACAGCTAATAAGGGTATTTATTTTTTAATGTTATTATTTATAATTAGTCGTTTTCTTTTATTTTTATACCTTCTTCTAATAATTTAGAATATAGTTTATTAGCTTTATTAAAATATTTATTAAAAGTTATTTCTTTAGAACTAAATTTATTTGTCAAATTATTTAATTTTTTAGCTAATTCAATCCCTTCAATATTAAGTTTCCAACCTACTTAACAAATAGGACACAATAAATAATCATTAATTTTTAGTGGAAAAATAGGGATGAAAAATAAAGTAAACCATTCTGTTCTTTTTATAAATTGATAATAAACTTCATTATTACAATTTGTACATTTAATAAGAATAGTAGATCCATAATTTTTTGTAGTTGTATAACCCCAACCAAATATAATAAATCCTTTTTCATTCATTTTAATAATTTCCATTTATATATTAATAATTATATAAATATGATTCTATATATATGTTTCTTTATTTTTACCAATTATTCAACAAAACTTATACTTATTTTCAAACTTTTTCTTCCCAATAAATTAATCTTCATTTCCTATTCAAAATAATTAATATCTCCTTTTATTAGAAGTATTATGCCTTCTTCCTTTATCTTTATATGAATCTTTAATATAAGATGAATCTTCTTTTTTTAAATTTTCAAAGGTTGGTTCAGTATACCCTAGTTGTTTTAAAGCTTGATCAAATATTTTTGTAAAGCTTAGGTTATTATCTTGTACAAACTTATCTTGACTATTTGTAATCCTAATATTTATTCTAACATTTCTTCTTTCTGGAGAATAATCTCTTTTTACATCTTCTAGTTTCATGTTTATCACGATAGGAGTCTGTTGTACATACATTAGACACAGAATATTTATAAATAGATCGGAATAGTAAAATATAATAAAGAAATGAAGATATTATTAGTTAAAATTAATTTATTTAAGATTATTTTCTATTCTTTTGTTTCTTAATTTA
>CAZQEL010000030.1:0-6208 GCA_964591795.1 uncultured archaeon
TCACCATAATTATTATCATGACCATGTAATTTACTAGGAAAAGGATCTATATCATATCTATAAAAAATCCAAACTCTATTATTTGATTTAATTATTTTCTTTGCCACACATAAGGAACCATTTTTAAGAATAATAATAGATTCCTCTTCTGGTACATTTAGTGCCAATTTAACAATTATTGAATTTGAAGATAATTTCCCTCTCAAATATTCACCTATTATTGATATTTATATAAGATTAGTTGCATATTTTTCAGATAAGTAAAAAAATTATTATAAATAATTTATATTTTAGTTGTTCATTTATTTTCCTCAATTATTTTTATTTCATCAAGGGTTAATTCATATAATTTATAAACTAATTGATCAATTTCTGCTTCTAATTGTTTAACTTTTTGTAGTTTAATTTTGTTTTCGAGATAATCTTCATCTTTAGTAATTAAAAGAATTTGATCCACTAATTGAATAAAAGGTTTTTGTTGTTCTGGAGAGATATGTTTTATGGGTAAAACTTTCATGTGATTTGGATAAAAATGAGTTCCATCATAATAAAGCTCATTAAAATAAAACTTAATTATTTTTGAATTTAATATTGATTGTAAATAAAAAAGGTTATATTTTTTAGATGTTTGCATTTTATCTAAATTAATAGTTCTTTTGATTGTTACATAATCTACATTTTTAAATTTATACCATAAAGTTAATATAACAACAGAATCATTGCAATAATGCTTATTATCATCATAAATAAAACGCAATTTGGAAATATCACTTAAAGTTCTTAGTCCAACTAATTTATCATTATTAAATAATTCCGGAAACATTGGATTATACATTACTTTTGGCTGAAAGTCTAAATAATAGCTATTTTTTAAACTCCAATATCCCATATCTTTTCCTTCGAAATATTTTTTAAATTCAGGTTTTTCCTTTTTTAAATAAATAAAAAATTCTTTTTTTAAATTTAATTTTTCACTACTTGGTCTTAATCCATAATTTACAGAACAAATATCTTGAACTTGCAAACAATTATTTTTTATTTTTCTTAAGAGTATTAATTTATCTTGGGTTAAGTTTATTCTAAAATTATTTTCTTCAGTTTTATCAAAAATATTTTGCTGAATATATTTATAGTTCTTATTTATGAAATCAAATTTTTGTTCTTTTGTATGTATGTCAATGATAGATATTAGATTTTTTTCAAAATATTTTTTTGAAATTTGAATTATTGAAGTTCTTACTGTGGCTGTGTCAAAAATATCATAATTAAAATTTATAATAATATTTATATTATTTTTCAAAAATAACTGTCTTAACTTTAAACCATATTTTTGAGATAAAAACTTATTAGATGTAATATAACTTATATTTCCATCTTCTCTAAGTAAATCAATACCCAATTCATAAAAAAGAATATATAAATCATACTTTTGAAACGCAGTTTTAAATTTAGAATATACTGGTTTTAAATCAGAGTTGATTTGCTCTATGTTTATGTAAGGTGGATTACCAATAACTATATCAAAACCAGGATTGTCTCTATTAAAAACATCATTAAAATATAATTCCCAGATAAAAAAAGGTTTTGATTTTGATTTTTTTATTTTTTGTAATTTATCTAAAGCTTCTTTAGAATTTTGTTCTTTTAATTTTTCTTCAATAAAACCCCACTCAATATTATCTATTTGAGCCTTTAATTCATGTTTTTTAATCCGACTTGATTCGTTAAAGTATTCTTTTTGTAATTTTTGAAGTTTTTTAAATAATATATCTGATTTACTATCAAATATTTTTGTTTGATATGAATCTTTTTCTTTATTTTTATTAATTAATAAATTATTAAATAATTTAATTTCCTCAAATTCATCTAAAAGACTATTTCCACACATTATCTTATTATCTAAATTTGGAAGTGGTTTAATATTATCCATATTATCTTCATCTACAATAAGAGATAACCAAAATCTTAATTTAGCAATTTCTACTGCAGAAGGTTCAATATCTACACCATATAGTGAATTCTCAATGGTTTCTCTTTTAAGAAAATAGTTTGTTCTTTTTTTCTGTTCTTTTTCAGAAAGTAAAAAAGTTAAAATAGATCTACATTTAATAATTTCAGTCATCATTCCAACTGGAAAGGCACCAGAACCAACTGCGGGATCTGCAATTTTTACATTTAACAATAATTCATCAATTTTTTTAAAATTGATTTTGATAGAGTCAGGTAGCGGAAATCTATTTACAGAAATAGTATAATTATTTTGTTTACTATCTTCTTGATCTCTAATTAATTCACTTAATGTATATTCCCCATTTATTACAAAATAGTCTATATCATTTCGGATAATATTTTCTATTTTTAAATTAGTTTCTAAATAATTAATTAGTGATTGTTGACACATATAATGAACAATCTCTCTAGGAGTATAAAATGCACCTTTAGATTTTCTATCATTTACTTCTAATAATTCTTCAAAAACTCTACCTAACATTTCTGGATCTACAGCAACTTCTTTATCTAATGGTTCATCTTCTTTAATTGTAAAATTAAATCTGTCAAAAACATCAAAAATATCTTTAAATATTGCATTATCAATTAAGATATCTGTTTTTTCCCAAGAATAATTATTTATTGGTTCGAATAATCCACCATTTAGAAATGGTATTTTACATTTAAATCTACTATAATAATCATTATTTTCTTTTCTATCAATGGCAAGTGCTTCATAAAATAAAGGTTCTAATATATCATTAAAAAAATTATTATAAGTTATATTTAATTTTTTATCGAATAACCTTTTTAAAAAACCTTTTGGACCTGAACCCCATTTATTAAAATCACCATTATTATCTTTTGTAACACCAAGCCAACCTTTCTTTTGTAAAAAATATAAAAATACAATTTGCCCTAACAATTTTTTAGAAAAAGAAATAGAATCAATATCTTTATCACTAAATTCTTTTTTAATATTTTCATCTTTTTCAACTAAAGAATCTAAAGATTCCTTTAATCTAAAATATAAATTTTTATATTCATTAAAAAATTCTTTAGTTACATTATCAACACTAAATGATTTTTCGATTTCATCTATAGTAGGATTAATTTCATTTTTAATTATAAAAGACTCTAATTGCTTTTGACAAGTATAATTGGATTCATTTTTACCAACTAAATAAGAATATCTTTTTATAGGTGTTATCTCAGTAGAGGTTTTCAATTTACCAGAATCATTAAATACAATTTTAGCTTCTACTTTTACAAAAGAAAATCTCCAATCATCTAAATTTTCATCTGTAAATGCTATTAAAGATGCATTACTTTGTTTATATTTTAAATAATTTGCAACAAAATTTCGTTGCATTGTCCTTGCTCTATCAATAGAACTATGTTTTTTTAATTTAATAATTAATATATTTAATATTTGTCTATTATTTTTATATTTTCCGAGATCATAGGCTTCAGAAATATATTCTTTAAAAGAAGAATGAACAAATATCTTTGATTTTTTATATTCAAAAGCACCATTAAAAATTTCAGTTATAAATTTAACGAATTGTTCTTCATTAAAACTGTTTTTGAATGTATCTTTTAATAATTTATGTGCATCTTCTTTATTCATATTAATTACCTACAAGCCATTCAGACAATATAACTTCTCTAGGACCAGAAGTGTTTGCAGAACTTTTAAAATTATTAAAATATTCTTTAGAAATATTTGATTTTAAAATACTTAATATTTTTAATGGGTTGTCAGAATTTTCTTTTTTAATATCATTTAACGATTTCTGAATCATTTTCTTTGGAAGACTTCCTTTATTTAATAAATCAATTAAATTTAAGATAAACTCATCATCATCTTCAGTAAAAACATTTGAATTAGTAATTGCTTTTACAAATTTTAGTAACTGAGATTCATTACTACGACCTCTTCCAGATAAATCAGAAACATTAGTATCTGTATCAAAAATATAATTAAAGGTGTCTTTATTTATTTTTAAATAATCATAAAATTTATTTGAAATTTTTTCTTTTTTTAGATCCACTTTAGATTCAAAATATTTTATAGCTTCTACAAAGTTTAATTCATCAGAAATTAACCCTTCAGTAACAAATATTTTTTTTAACTTACCCTTTTTTAAAAAAGTAATTAATTTATCTTTCTTTTCAAAATATTTTTTAGCAGTTCTAGATTTTTTTGGTAGTTTTTTAATTTTTGCAAATAATTTATCATCATTATCTCTAATACCTCTTATAATTTGCAAATATTTTAATTCTTCGTCATCATCTTCTGAAGAATCATCTAAAATATCTTTAGAAATTAATTTATTAAATAAGTGATGAGATTTTATTGGTTCATCAGTCAATAATTTAGAATCATTTCCAAGCATTTCAATAAATGCTTCAATTTTAGCTTCTGCAGCATCTTTTAATTTAATTTTATCATCAATAACCCCTATTGGAAAAAAGTTGTAGGTATATAATTTTTCATGAGTTGTGTCTACTCTATTTATACGACCTACTCTCTGCATCATCTTTATTGGATTCCAAGGAATATCATAATTAATAATTACACTTGCTTGATGAAGATTTACACCTTCTGCTAATATATCAGTTGTAACTAAAATTCTAAAATCATTTTTAATAACATTAGCCCTTGCATCAAAATTAGATATTAACTCGTCTTTATTTATTTGTTTTATATTGCTATAAAAAGGTAATACCGTATTATCAAATTTTTTATTTAATTGATTAGAAAGATATTCTACAGTTTCTTTTGACTCAGAAAAGACAATTAACTTATTATTTTTGAGTATTTTATCAGTTTTTAAAATATCGATAAATTGATCTAATTTTGGATCCACATAAATGAAATCCCATTTTTCTTTTATTTGTTTTAAAATTTTTAAATCATCCTTTAAATCTTTAATAAACAAAGAATTAAATTTATTTGAAGGATATTCTTTAGCGGATTCATTATCAATTAATTTTTGAATACTTTCTAAATCATCATTATCTAATAGTTCAAATATTTTATTTACATTTTTACTAATATATACTTTTTTATTAACTTCAAACACATCTATAAAATTTTCATAAGATTTAATAAATCTGTTAATTGACCTTTTAAAAGCATCAAAACTACTCTCAAGTCTTTTTAAAAGTAACCCTTTCATAAAATTACCCATATTCTTTTGAGATTGTTTTTCCATTTCAGAAAGAGATTCTGTAAAATAAGTTAATGCCATATATCTAGAGTATTTAAATTTATTAATGATTAAATCTAAAGTTTCATCAAAGACCTTATTTGTTTCAACATCAAAATTATAATACACAGGACAAGGTGCTTCAACTATTGGAAATTTAAGATTTTGTTGACTTAAATCTTCGGCATAATATTTACTAACCCCATTTCTAGTTCTTCTAACCATTATATATTTTAAAACATTTTCTCTAATATCTTTTGCATTTGATTTAATAATTTTTAAGTATTCTTCTTTATCAATACTTCTATCTAAATTGTCTAATCTTTTTTGTAAACTTTTAAAATATAATTCTAAATCTCTTACTTTTGGATTTGGAAGTGTTGAATGATGTCTATCTTGAAATAATGATATTTGACTTAATATGTCCATTGGAGTATTATTTAAAGGAGTTGCAGTAACTAAAATTATTTTTTTACCCCTACAAATTTTATGTAATTGTTCATACATTTGAGTTGAATCAGTTCTAAATCTATGAGCTTCATCTATAAATACATTTTCAAAATCATCTACACCTTTTTTTATTAAATGATCTAATTTACCTATAGATTCAACTTTAAAACCTCTTACCCCAAATTCTCTTAACACATTTGGCCAAGAACCTGGTTTATCTTCATCTAAAAGAGATGGAGGTGCTATTATTAATGAATTACCAGTTAATTTTTGAGCAAGTAAAGTTGACATATAAGTTTTACCTAAACCCACAACATCTGATAAAAATACACCACCATATTGTTCAAGTCTGTCTTTTGCTTGATTAACAGCATCTGTTTGATATTTAAGATTTAAATAGTGTTTAGGTAAATAAAGATCATTTAATTCACTATCTTTATTAATTTCATCTTTAAAGTATTCATATAAAAATTTTAAATATAATTCATAAGGAGTTATACTTGTATTTAACCATGTTTTTGTTTCAATTGAATTTATGTATGTTTCAGATACAT
>CAZQEL010000031.1:0-5874 GCA_964591795.1 uncultured archaeon
TCGCCACTATCATCTTCATCAGACCATCTTTCAAAATACTCTCCACTTAATGCAATACCTCCATAAAACCCCGCAGTTAAAAAAAGTTTTCCATCACCTAAATCAAATTTATAACCTAAATTTGCAGGTAGTTCAATATATGTAAATTTCAATATTCTTGTACTTTTATAATCTTCATCTTTGTATATTTCTTTATCTCCTTTACCACTCAATAATAAACCTGATTGAAAAAATAACTTATCTGAAAATGAATAATCTAAGATGCCCCCTAAAGAAAGCGATAATCTTGAATCAGATAGTTCGTAAGAGTCCTTTTCTAAATTTGCAATGTTGATACCTAATTTTGGACCAATTCTAACCTGTGAAAATGAAATAGAAACTAATAATAAAGCAACTGGTAATAAAATAATTTTTTTCATAATTTTTAAATTTATCCACCCCAGCCACAAGGATGGGTAAGTTAATTAAAGGGAACGTGAGGCTTTAACTTCAATCTATTTTTTCAAAACTGAAGCTAACGTTTCTTTTTTATTTTATTCTTTTTCTATTTTTTAGGTTGATAACCCCTAAATTGTTTTTGATTATTATTTAACTTAATTCAATTAATGTTTTTAATAGGTCATTCATATTTATTGGGTACTGTATTTAACTTTAATATTATCAAAAAGACATCTTGTATCGCCACTGGTTAATCTTACATATTTTAGCTGTAATTCTTCGTTAATAGCATTATCATTTTCTTGGTGTACAAGTTGCCCATTAATGTAATATTTTAATTCAACTATACTTTCTGATATTTTATAATCAATTTTTCCTTTAATCCATTCGTTTGCATTAAAACCACCAATTACTGTTTTAGACGGATAACAAGTAATGTCATTATTAGTTTCAAATCTAATAAAATTTCTACCATAACCTGATGTCCAGCTTGTATTTGATTTAATTCCGAAAGAACCAAAACAATTATGATTTCCCACTTGACCCTCTCCTGTAAACAAATATTCAAATTCAAACTGGTAATGTTGATAACTATTATCATATTCTCTATAATTAATACCTTCCCAATTACCCCCGCTAATTCCTTGTATTGAAAAAGAATAGGGATAAGAAGAATAATCATCATTAGTTACATAACTATCATCACCATTGCCTGATGCTTCCCAATTACTTGGTAAAATATTTAACTGATAACTATTAAAATTATCAAACCATAAAGTTGAGTAGCTAATATTTTCGGGATTAACATTAATATAATTTATTTTAGTTTCTGTATCTGAACCATAATCATTTGTAGTATTTAATGAAATAGTATATGTGCCTGTTGAATTATAGGTATGTGCGGGATTTTGTTGGGTACTTATACCCCCATCTCCAAAATTCCATGACCAAATTGTAGGTGAATTAGTTGATTGGTCAGTGAAACTAATTGTCTCCCCTTCTGTTATTATTGTTTTGTTAGATGTAAATGCAGTAACTGGTTCATATCCTTTATTTTCTTCATCTTTTTTGCAACTATTTTGAAATACAATTATGCTACTAAAAAAGCAATAAAATATTAATGCTAAAAATTTTTGTTTTGTTTTCATAATTTTAAATTTTTGTTTTGCTCCAATCCCAAAAGCAGTTAATTAAAATAAAAAAGCGTGGAACTGTAGCTTATCCATTTCAAAGGTACTGTCATACCCAATGCCTAAACAAGTCAGCCCACGCTGTAACGTGAGCGTCATACTTATTATTCTAGGCATTTAAAAATTGACAGTTTTTGAAATGAAAATAAAAGCTAACGCTTTTTATATTGTTTAAAAATTAATTGTTAATTTGGATAATTCCTCCTTTCTATTTTTAAGGTTTATAATTTGCAAATATAATAATTTTTGTAATATACAAATTTTTTTAAGAATTTTTTTTGTTTTTGTGTGGGTAAGAAATAGCTCTTTTGGTTTTTCAAGGGTTGGGTTTTGCGTGTTAGCAAAAATCAAATGTGCTATTTGTGGGTTGTTTTTTGTATGAAATTTAATATTGAGATAAAAAATGGTTGCGGTTTTAATGGTATTTATTTTCTATAAAAAATAAAGATAATAAATTGCTTTAATTTTTTAAATTATTACTTCTGTAGCAATTATTTTTTGTTTTTTATTTAAAATTAATCGTTTTTTATTTTGATTTTAAAAATATTGTGTATTTTTGCTGTCTAATAAATAAACAAAAAAATGAAATCAATTATAGTGTCTTATACTCTGTCCTTTTTATTGGTGTGCAATTATTCTTTTGCACAAAACAATAAATGTGAATTTAAAGAAGGAGAATACAAACTTAAAGAATTGAGAAATTATATACATTCATATTATAAGAAAATAGATAATGAAATTAATTGTAAAAAGATAATTAATTATTACAATTGTTATAGTAAGTTTTTAACTGAATATGAAAAGAAGAAACCTATTATAAGTTTTAGAAATGAAGAAAATAGGAAAGAAATTAATTTCAATAAACTCAAAAAGAAAAAAGATATTTCAAGCAAAAACATAGAAAATATTAAAGAGAAATATTATAAAGCTGTTGAAGATTGTAAACCCCCTCATATAGACACTCTACATATACCTGTAGATACATCAAAAACTCTCACAGACGTCAGAAAATCAAGCGCATTTAAACTTAAAAAAGCAAGACAAATAATTAAATCAATTAAAGAAGGACAATATGTCAAAACTGAGGAGATTCGTCAAATAGGAACAGACTTATATGTAGATTTAGCTTATTTTTTAAAAGACGAGTTTCCACCAGGTTATCATATTTTCCCTGATTATTCTCAAAAGGGTTTAAGAGAATTATTGTTGGTGTTTAAAGATTTTTTAAAAGAGAATGAAAGTAAAGGGATTTATGAATCAGCGATTGTTGTTAACATAACAGGATATGCAGATAGTATTCCTGTAGGAAATGATTTGAAATACAAGGGATTTACAGAAGATGTTAAAGATTGTAAACCTATAAAAGAAAATTATTATTTGCTTGATGATTTTAATGATACACTTCCCGAATATAAAGATAAGTCCAATATTGAATGTGGTAAAAATATAAAAAATAATGAGGAACTATCATTAACTCGAACAATACATCCAAGAAATATTATTAAAGAAGTTTTAACCTTGTCTGAAATTAATTTATATACTTTACCCTCTCCGCATGGAGGAGGTCTTTATAGAAGGGTTGAAATACAATATCTCGTGCCTGATTATTTTTTACCTGAAATGGAGGGCGTTTCAGACAAAGATAAGAAAAGATTTAATGAAGCATCTAAAAGTGAAATTGAACAAAATTTTAAAATATTTAGATTAGCAAAAAATAAAAAGTAATATAAATTTTTTCAATTGCTATTAATATTTTTTACTAAAAGTTTTTAATTATTCTCATCTTTATAAAAAAAATCATTTTTGAATTCTTTAGCCTTTTTAAAATCAGCATTAGCTTTTTCAAAATTCCCTATTCTTTCATATGTGACCCCTCTACAATAATAAGCTTCGGAGAAGTTTGATTCTAATTCTATTGCCTTACTAAAGTTCTCAATAGCAGCAGCATAATCTTTTTTGTAAAAAAAAGGGTGTCCCCTATTACGATAAGTTTCAGAAGAGTTTGGATTTAATTCTATTGATTTATTATAATCTTTAATAGCCAAATCATAATTTTTATTTTTTTCTTCCCACTTCCCTCTATCTGCATATGCAATAGCAATTAATTCTTGTTTTGTTAAATTTTTCATATAAAGGTTCTTTTCGATAGACTCTCTTTGGATAGTTAGCAACCCAATATAATCTTTGTCAGAATATAATTCATTTTCAGTTGTCTCCCAATTAAAATCTCCCTTATTCACAATATCTGTACTTTCTAAACTACCATATCTTATAAACATGTGACCTGGTGCTCTAACACCAAAAAGATTTAAATTAAATTTTTCTCCAACTGCCAAATAAATAAATGACATATCACTACAATCAAATTTATGTATTTCGTACTCAAGTCCTAAATTATTAATTTCTCTATGGGTTGTTTTTAATATTTCAATGACTTCCTCTTTAGAATATTTCTCTTTTTTATTGTATTGTTTTTCAACATTTTCAATTATTTTTTCTAATTTATTTACATCATGAAAGTTATTTTCAGAATCTTTCATAATTTCATACATAAAATGTGTTGTAGTAGGATATTTTTCTGTTTCATTCATAACTGAATCTACAAACGCAGATTTGTTTTGTCCTTTTTCTTGTGTTTGAGAATATCCTAATAAAGAACTAACTAGAAAAGTTCCTGCAATTACTGGTAACTTCCAGTTAAATCTCATCCAAGTAGGATGATTTTTTTATTTAAAAAACTTCCTACTTATAAACTACTATAAAATGGTATATGTCTTGTGTGGCAAATCGTAAATCAAAAATCGTTAATCCTTGTTCTTAAACCAATCTCTTGAAAAGTCAGTTTGAGCGTGGGATAAGTTCTTTTCAATTTTTTAGTGTTGTAAGTGAGTTGGCAAAAATTGAAATGGGCTTGATAGGGTGGGCAAATAATAAGTATTAATTATCATTTTTAACTAAAATAGTTTAAGCGTAGGCAAAAACAAACTCTTTCAAATTTTTTAGCGAGGTGGGGCTGAGTTAAGCAAAAATTTGAATGTGTTTGTGTGTGTTAGCAAAAGTCCGCAGAAAGATTTTTTACTTTTTTCTTGACTTTACATTTTTTATTTTGTATATTTGTCGCTTAATTCAATTAGTGTTTAACTTTTAAAATAGGAGGTAGCTATGTCTGAAAATATTAAATTTGGAAAAATTTTTTCTAGTAAAACAGGTATTGGAGCAACTTCGCAAGGGGTGGGAAATAAAGAAGTAGAATCACACTTCACCTTTGATAAAAACAAAGGTTTTCATGTATCAACTTATTTGAATGATTATTTGATGTCTAATTTAGAGAAAACTAATCAAAAAATAAAAGTGAATCAAACTAATTTTTAAAAAATAATTTTAAAGGCAGGAATAAAAATTTTCTGCTTTTTTATTGGCTTAAATATATAAGCTTAAATTGGTTTGTTTTATTAATGGGTAATATAAAAGTAGCATCAATCATTTCAGATTTTTCTAAAAATATAAATTGGAAAAATCTTCCACAAGTAAATATTTTGGAGAAAAGGAATAAAAAAATTATTAAATTGAAAAGAGAAATAGAAAGATTTAATGAAAAAGAAGAATATGAGAAACTTTCGCTAAAACTCATAAATTTTTTAAAAGAAGTTCTAGTTACTGCTAATAAAAATTATTCAAAACAAAAAGAATTATTTGATGAATTGTATTGGTTTCGTTATTCATTTGTAGATAAAGAAGAAGATTCACTTCTTTTGGATGAAATTTCAAATATATTTTTTGAATTTCAATCAGATCCAAATTACGATGAATTAATTAAAAAAATTGATTTTGCTAGGAAAAAAATTAGTTTAATTATTTCTAAAACATAAATCTTTTTTTTTAATTTTTAATTTCTCAAATTATTTTTAAAAAAATAGGTTCAAACAAAAGGGTTAAGTTCTTTTCAATTTTTTAGCTTGTGAGAGGGATTGTGCGAAAATTTGAATGTGTTTGTGTGTTGGCAAGCTTGCATGAATGTTTCTTTTTTTAAAATAGGGCATAACTCTGCAAATAAAAAATCGTTTTAATGTTTTTTATTTGTTGTTAAAATTTTAGATTAATCCCTAATTTTATAAACCCCTTCCTATTTCTTTAAATATGATATTAACAAAAGACGAACTAGAAGAAATTCTTGAAGAACTTAAGAAACATAAAGGAAGAGCAACTGAATTAATTAGTGTTTATATTCCTGCGGGTTATGATGTGA
>CAZQEL010000032.1:0-5557 GCA_964591795.1 uncultured archaeon
AAAATAATGACTTTGATGTAAAGATGGCTCATTTTGGATCTGCAAAAGATCTTACTTTTATATCTCCTGCTGATGAATATCAAGTAATTCATAGAAGTTATCCTCTAAATACTTTTAAAGCAAATTTTAAGTTTAAATAGTTTATTATTTATTATACATAATTAAAAAGAAGCTTTATAAACCTTTTTCTTCTTAACTTATATAATAACCAACTCTTACAGTTAATAAGTTAATTCAAAATAATTGGCTAAAAAAACTGGCTATCTTTAAAATAACGAAAAATTGTTTTTTTGAAAAACTAATAAATTTAAATTTTTTAAATTAAAGAAAAAAAAGGAGATTATTTGATTATGAAGACATATATAAGAAACTTAATGGTTTTTATTGTTTCATCATTAATCATAACTTTAGTTTTCTCATCAGCACTTCAAGGTGCAAACCCTGTGTTCTCTATTTCAAAAGATGTACACTTAACAGATAAGGCTGTTGAAAAAGAGGTGGTTATTTATAATTTTTTTAATACAACTGCTCAATTTAACTTAAAGCTATATACTACTCCATTCAATTCAGAGATTTCTGAAAATAATTTTTATCTTTCTCCAAATGAATCAAAAATAGTTACATATAAGATTTATCCAATAGATAATTCTCAAGCTGCAGTTTATTCATCAAATTTAGAGGTTTCTGCAAATAATAATATTTTTAGAGAGTCTTTTATAATAGATCAGGCTTTTAATAAAAAATGTAATGTTTCAGTTGATGTTTTATCTAAATATATAGAAACAAATAGTTATAATATTAAACTAATATTTACAAATGAAGAAAACGATATTAAAACAGTAATTTTAAAAAATATGTCTGGTGCTGTTGATTTCAATGAAAGTAATTTTGAAATAGCAGGTAATTCAAATTATGAATTTGAAACTTTTATTAACACTGAAGATAGTAATGTAAGTTTTGATTATGCTTGTAATAATGTAATTAAAACAAAAATTTCTGATCTTGAAAAGAAAAGTTCTTTTTTAGGAATAACAGGTTACATTTCATTACAAGGTATTAATAATTTTATAGAATCTATTTATTTTAAGATTCTTTTAGTTGTTCTTTTAGTTGTTTTAGTTTTATCTTTTTCAACAAGATATTTAAGACATGTAAATAAGAAAGAAGGAAATGATGTATTATGAATAAGAGATATTTTATATTTTTAGGAATTATTTTAATTTTAGTAGCTATCTTTAGTGTAAACTTAGCTTCAAATCCAATAGATCTTGTAAATGTAAGTTTTGAGAAAAGTTATTATTCTATAGTTTATGGAGATTCATTGAAAGTAAATTATACTATTGAAAATAATAATTTAACAGCTCAAAATGTAATAGTTTATACTGAATGTGATGAGGATGTTTTAACTTGTGATTTTTCAAAAACCTTCCAGTTAAATTCAAATTCAAGGATGGATTCTTCATTTACAGTTAATTCAATTGATGATGGTTCATCAAATATTAAATTTTATGTAAAAGATATGAAAACAAATGATTTGGATAATTATATTTTAAGAGTAGATGTTGATAGATATAATGATGAAGGAAAATTTGAAGTTGATTTATCAAAAATATCTTTTTGTCAAAATAGAGCTGAAGAGGTTGTTTTGACTTTTAATAGAGTTTTTTCAAACAATATGTATAATTTATCATTATCAAGTAATACTTTGTCTACCTATATTAAAGGTTCAAATGAAAGATATTTAAAATCTGATGATGAAGTTTTAATTAATATGGATACTAGAAATATAGGTGTTGGAAATCACACTTTGACTTTAAACATTACAAATGATGTTGTGTCAAGTAAGAAAACATTTGATATTTATGTTTCTAAATGTCAAGAAGTATTAATTTCTGAGTTTACAGTTATTGGTGGTCAATCTTTAACACATGTTATTGAAAAAGAAAAACCTTATACTTTAAATTTTATGGTTAAAAATGTTTCTTTAAAAAACAAACATATGTTTATTTCTCAAGAATCAGATAATTCTTTAGATATTAATTTTTCAAACAGAGAACTTAGGTTGTCTCCTGGTGAATCAAAGGAAATTAGTTTAGTGTTTTATGCTAAAAAAGAAATAAGTTCTGGAGATTATCCTGTTGTTTTATCCTTCTTTGACGAAAAAACAACAATTACTAGAAATTTAAGATTTTTAGTTCAACCAGAAAGTAATTTAAACATTAGATTACTTCAAAGTAGTGTTCTTTTAGAAATTGGTAAAACTTTTGATATAGGGCTTGTAATTGAAAATAATGGTGATGTTTTAGAAACAATTTATTTAGAAACAGTTCTTTCTAATGATTTAAGAATGAACAATCTTATAGATAGAGTGACTATCTCACCACATACAACACAGACAATAATGCTTACAGTTTCTTCAGGTTCAAATACTGTTGAAAAAACAAGCCAAATAGAGGTATCTGCAAGAAATAGTTCTAATGATTATTCTAAAAGATTTGTTATTGATGTTGTTTCTTTTAGAGTAAAGGATTATTTTAAAATTAATTTCTTATCATTTCCATCTGAACTTACAATTGATATAAATGGATCTAAAGATTTTTCATTTGAAGTTTTCAATTTTGATGATAAGGATATTGTAATTTCTAAAATTGATATTTTAGGTCTTCCTCAAGAAGTAAGTTATGAAATAACTCAATACACATATATTCCTAAAAATTTATCAAGAGTAATAAATGGTAAATTAACTATTGGAGATATACCTTTAAAAGATTATAATGCAACCATAGTATTGTACAGTAACACAGGTGCAGTTCTTTCAAAACCAGTTGTGTTAAAAGTAACAGATGCTTTAGTTAAGTTTAATGACGATGATAAAAAGGCTTATATAACAGGATTTTTTACATTGTCAAGATCTGTTTTATTAGGAATTGTCTTTTTAGCATTGTTATTAATTGTTTTATTTTCAACTGGTGCTATTAAAACAAAACATAGAAATCATACAAGAAGTTAGTTTTCTAACTTCTCATCTTTTTTTTTCTGCATAACAACTGACATATTTTGATTCATTTTTTCAATATTTTCGTCAATTACTGCAATAAATTGTTTTTTGAATCTATCAATTTCTTTTATTTTATTTTCTAAGGTTTTTTGTAAGTCAACACTTTTTTCTAAATTAGTTTTATAATTTTCTATTTCTGTCATTTTATTTTTAAATTCAGTTGCTATTGACGCTTCATAAATTTTAAGTGATTGTTCTATTTTTGTATCAATTGCACTTGTAAGTTCTTCTTCCATGTTTTTTAATTCAATTAGTTTTTTATTTATTTTTTCTGGATCTGTTTTAGCAACAATCTCTCTTTTTACTTTATTTATTTCACTTAAGTCTTCTTCAACTTCGTTTTTAATTGCAATTTTAGCTTTTTGTAAAAATTCATTTTTTACCTTTTCAAATCTTTCTTGATATCTATTAGAAAGTTTACTTTTAAAATCATCAAGTTCATTTATTTTGTCATAGAGTCTTTTTGGATCTATTTGTTGTTTTATATCTTTTTGGAAATTATTTAATTTTTTAATCTCTGTTCCAATTGAATTTTGTGTATTTTTAACAAGTCCTTCGGTTATTTTTGATTGAAGTGCAAGAGTACTGTTTATTTCTTTAATTTTTTCATTTAATTTAACAGTCATTGTTGTAAGTATTTTTGTAATATTTTCTTCAGTACCAGTAGTAATAGAATCTGTTCTTTTTTTAGTTTCTAAAATATTTGTTTTTAGATCATTTTTAAGTGATTCAAATTCATTTGTAAGTTCTTTAACATTATTTTTATCTTTATCAATAATTTGTATTTTAGAATTTATTTTTGCTTCAGCTATTTTTAATTTAGCCATTTCAGTAATTACTTTTGTATTTATTTTTCCAACTTCTGAGTTAACTATATTATTTATCATTTTTATAATGTCTTTATTTACTTTTTCTTGAAATTGAGTTGTTTTTTGAATTTCGCTTTCAATTTTTGATTTAATATTAATTTCAATTGATTTTTGTTTATTTTCAAGCTCTGTTAGTTTAGAATTAATTGTAGTTGCAAGTCCTTTTTGCCATATATCTTGATTTCCATTAGAATTATTTTGAATATTAACTGTTGGTTTTGTATATTTTTTATATAAATCTTCTTGATTAATATCTTCGTATTTTTTATAAATATTATTTTCGTCATCTTGAAGTTTACTTTTAAGATCTATGTCAAAGTTTATTTCTTCTTCGTTTTTATTTTTAGATAAATTTTTAAGTTCTGATAATTCATCGTCATTGTCGTCTATTGGAGTATCAATTATTTCTCCAGTTTCACTATTGAAAAAATCATTTGGAATCTCTTCTTTTTCTTTTGATTTTTTTGGACTTTTTGTTTTTTGTTTATTTTCTTTAATATTATTTATTTTTTCTTGAAGTTCACTTTTAGGTGTTTCCTTATCTGTGTTTAATACTAATTTTTTACTTTCTTCTTTGGACAGACCGATGTTTACTAAATTATCAATTATTTCATTATTAGGCATACCTAAAGATCTTAGTTTCTTTATATTTTCTAGTATTCTTTCATCTGCCATAATTTCACACTATCTTTTTGATTTTACTTAATAGTTCTTTTGTAACGTTTTCAATGGTTTGGTTTCCATTTATTTTTATAAGTTTATTTTTATCATTATAATAATTTAAAACTAATTTTGTTTTTTCAAAATAAATTTTCAATCTTGTGTTAATTGTGTTTAATGTGTCATCTGCTCTTTTTCTTAATAATAATCTTTTTATACAATTTTTTTTATTAAGATCAATATAAACAATTCCTTTCAAATTATGTTTGTATTTGTATGAAAAATAGTCAAGTACATGTGCTTGATTAAGAAGTCTAGGAAATCCATCTATAATTATTCTTTTTGATTTAAGCGAATTTATTTTATTAAATAAAACTTCACAAGTAATTTCAAAAGGAACCATTTCGCCTTTTTTCATTATTTGTGCAACTAATTTTGCTTCTTTGTGTTTTTCTTTTATAAATTCGTGTAATAGGTCTGATTCAACTATATATTCATATTTTTTAATTTTAGAAATAATTTCAGCCTGTGTACTTTTCCCGCTACCTTGTGGTCCAAGGAAAATTAAAATATCTTTAGCCATGTTTATCTTTTTTTAATTCACTATAATAATATATAAAACAAATATAATATAAATTTAAGTATACTTATATATTTGTAATATTGCAATGATTTAAAAAGGTTGGTTTTTATAAACTTAAATAATAATAATAATAATAATAATAATAATAAAATAATTGAAAATAATTTGTTGTTACAATCAAATCAATATTATTAAAAAAATAAAAGACCGGTAGCGAAGTCTGGATATCGCACAAGCCTCCTAAGCTTGGGATCGTGGGTTCAAATCCCACCCGGTCTGCTTTTTTTAAGTATTTAGTAAATTATATAAATTAATTTAAATGGTATATATTTATAAGTCATTAAAAGAGAGTTTTAAATATAGAAAGAACAAAGATAATTAATTTAA
>CAZQEL010000033.1:0-5463 GCA_964591795.1 uncultured archaeon
GATTAGATATTCTGAGAATTTTGATTATAAAAATATATTTAAAAAATTAATATTATGAAAGAGTATTTTCAGAAAATTATTGATGATAAAATTAATAGTAAGTTTTTTTATGATAATGAAGAAATTTTAACATCAAGTAGTAAATTTCAAAATGAAATTAAAACCTCAAAAGAAGCATGGGAAAAAATTTATAATTTTAACCTAAAGGAATTAAAGAAAGATCGAGAAGATTTTGATAATAATAAATTAAAAGACCATATTAGATATATTGAAAAATACTATAAATTTACCAAAGATACTATATATTTAGAAATTGGCTGCGGGCCATCTTATATCGGCGAATATATAATGCAAAAATATAATTCATATTTCATTGGCGTTGATTTTAATTATCAAATGCTCTTGATTCTTAAAAGATATTTTGACGAAAAAGGATATGAAAAATATTTTTTGATTCACAGCGATATTAATAAAATGCCTATTAAGGACAATTCTGTTGATTTTATTTACGGAGGCGGTGTTATAGAGCATTTCTCCGATACAAATCACATATTAACTGAATCTTACAGAATTCTGAAGCCTAATGGAGTTTCTTTTAATACCGTTCCAGCATTTAATTTATGGTGGATTTTGAGATTTTATAATAATATTCCGTCATTACCAATTTTAAAATCATTATTTGAATTTATCCATTCTAAAATTTTTAAAAATAAAATCTTGAAAAAATATTATGGATATGAATTGAGCTATACTAAACCTCAGTTGATCAATCTGCATAAAAAAAATGGATTTAGGAATATCTCTGTGGAGCCTTTCGCTTTTCACCCATCAATAAATAAATTGAAAAATAAATTCCTAAGAAGTTTATATTTTAAAATCCAGAAAAATTATTTAACTGCAGCGGTTTATTTAGTTTGTGGAAAGAAATAATTGCAAAGGACTTAATTATGAAAATACTTTATCAAATTCCATCATTAGATACAGTTTATGCCGGAAGGTTTATTTATGAAGGATATAAAGACGCTTTTTTAGATATGGGACATGATTTTCGACCTTTTACATCCAATGATAATTTAAAGCAGGTATTAGACGAATTTAGACCAGATATTTTTATATCATCATTAAATTCCTATAATTTAAAATTTATAGATTTAGATTTATTATTAAAATATAGAAAGAGAGGCTTAGTCTTTTTTTCTCAAATTAGGCCATGGAGAAAGCAAAATATTCAGTTTGGTGGAAGTAATCTAGAATCAGAAAAAAAATTAGTCAATTATATAAAAGAGGGATTGGCTGGCGATATTTTTTTTCATTGGTTAGAACAAGATGATCTAAGCATGGATGGATTTACTCAAACTACTGGGTATAAATTCCACACGATTTTATTAGCAGCTAACACAAAAAAATATTTTTATGATTATGACAAGAAATATAAAGCCGATATTTCTTATGTAGGAAGCAGGTTGCCAAGCAAAGTAAAATTTATCAAGAAACATTTTAATCCATTATTTAGACAGTATAACTGTAGGGTATATGGGAGTGATTGGACATTAAGGAACCGGTTAGAAGGATATGCACAAAAGATTGGCCAGTATTTTAATATTAATTCCCTAAAGCATATCAGAAAAATTTCTCTTTCTATTGATGACGAAAGAAAGGTATATTCTTCATCAACAATTTCGTTAAATATTCATGAGAAGCACCAAAAGAAATTTGGCTCTGACTTCAATGAACGAACATTGAAAATTATTGCCAGCGGTGGTTTTGAAATTTGTGATAATGTAAAAGTAATTAGAAAATATTTTAACGAGAATGAGCTTGTAATTGCCGAAAATACAAATGATTGGTTTGAGAAAATAGAATATTATATTAAAAATCCGGGGAAAAGATTGCCAATCATAGAAGCTGGGCAAAGAAAAGTTTTAGCAGAACATACTTATTATAACAGAGTAAAGCAAATAATTAATTTATATAAAAATTTTTAAAATAATGCGATGCATAATTTGCAATAATACAAAAGATTTTTTTAATCTATATCCAGAGTATTCAAATATCAATAATTTTCTATGCCCACGATGTGGCTTAGTTTTTATTCCAAAAGAAAAAATAGAAACAGACCAAAGTTATTATGAAAAAGACGGGTATTTTAAAAAATCCCCAAATTTGTCGTTGAGAAAATGGCTAGTTAGCAGATCATTACTTATAGCTCAGGCAAAAGAAAGAATTGCAACAATGCAATCTATTCATAAAATTAATTTTAATAATTTACGAGTACTTGATGATGGGTGTGGATATGGGGAAATCTTATTTTATCTTAAAAAAAAGTATGGTTGCTTAGTGCATGGCATTGAAGCGTCGCAAGAAATTGCAATACGAGGACAAGAAATGTTTAATATAAATATTGAACAGGCAACACTTGAAAAGTCGTCCTCTATGAATAATTATGATTTAATCTTGTGCAATCATACCCTAGAGCACATTGAAAATCCCATACTGTTTTTGGATATGTTAAAATCCAGGCTGTCAAAAAACGGCATACTTTACATTGAAGTTCCGAACATATTAAAGCCAACCGGCGGATATAGCTTAAAAAAGTTTTTATATTATGAACATCTTTATAACTTTTCTAAAGATGTTTTAACTAGGTTGCTTGTTAAGTGTGGTTTTAGTATCATAACTTCAAATGATCGAGATTTTTTGAGATTCTTTTGTAAGAATGACGGATATCCAAAATACACTTTACCGACTAATGCATATAGAGAAATTAAATCATTCTTGAATTTATATAGTAAAAATTATTCATTGTTTTCCTATTTTAAGGTTTACTTTTTTAAGTTTCAGTATTTATTAAAGTTGTGTAAATATAAATTAAAAGATTTTTTTAATTTCTTGGTAAAAAGCTGTTAAACTTTCTAAGGTGTATAGTGATCATATTTTAAATTCAACCATTTATTATTGCTGTATTTTGTTTCTGGATTTCCGTTTTCACGGAAATGACAGAGGGAGTATTTAAAGTAATGCCACTATATATAATGTAGTACTCGATAAGCTTTATATATTACTTCGTGAGACTTACACAGCACGAAAATCCAAATTGATAAATTAACCGTTTCACTGTAATACTTGGCTATAGATTATCATTATATCGTACTAAATATTATTATGTAAATAATTATGATTAAAAAAAAATTTCTAAATAAAATTCCAATTTTTATATTTTTATTATTTATTTTTTGTATATCTTACAATGTTATTCCTTTTGCAGGAGAAATATTAAATTGGGGAGATTATCCCTTTTTTTATCCAGAGAGTAGTTTTAATCCATTATCAACTTGGACACATTCTTTTTTAGGAAACTCTTCTTTGCCTGTAATGTTTGGTACTCCTATCACAGGTTATTTACCTACTATTTTGTTCTTTTTGGGTTTTAGTCAGAGTCTAATTTCTTATTTATTGCACTTTCTACCCGTTTTAATAACTTGTCTCCTGCTCTTTTATATCATCAAGAAAATATCAGGTAATGTTCTATTCGCTTATTTTGCTGGATTTTTTATTATTTTAAATAATTTCATATTAGAACAATTTGTTTTATGGCCCGGACATTTTTTTTATAATATTATTAGTTTAATTATACTTTTTTACTTGACATATGAAATATATCACAATGGATTAGATTGGAAAAAGTGTGTTTGTTTAATTTTAAATTCATTATTAATTCTCCATCCGTTCTTTTTAATAATTTATATTTTATATTTATTTTTATTTCTTGTTTTCTATTATTTTTATATCCAAAAAATAAAAATATTATTATTTTATTTAGTTATTCTCATAGGAATTTTATTCATCCATCTTTATTGGATAGTGCCTTTAATTTCCAATTTTTTCTATCAAAATGTTCAGAATTCTTATAATGGAAATCAGATGTCAGTATTGTCTGGGTATATTTCAATGGTAAATTATGTAAACTTATTTAATTA
This sequence comes from uncultured archaeon, assembly GCA_964591795.1. Classification (GTDB taxonomy): domain Archaea; phylum Iainarchaeota; class Iainarchaeia; order Iainarchaeales; family CSSED10-239; genus Forterrea. Next base: position 3,978 of record CAZQEL010000033.1, read on the forward strand.
TTATAATTATCCTGGGAGTTTATCATTAAAATTTCATCAAGGCATTTGGCAATATATTTTTTATTTTGGTCTTCTATCCACTACTGTTTTTATTTTACTTAAAAAAAGAATAATAAAAAAAATAAGTTATTTATACATTATTTTTTTAATAAGTATTTTTTTAATATTTTTTACCCTCGCCTTAGGTCCTAATTCAAAACTAACTGGAGATTTATGGGAATGGGCTTTTAATAATGTTTTTGGTTTTGGCTTTCTAAGATCTTTTACCAGATTTTTAATAACATCTCTGATATCTATAATTTTTATATTTGCAGTATTTATTAAACAATGGAATGCAAGCTCTAAATACAAGAACATTGCAATTGGGACTGGGATTATTTTTTTGATTTTGACTAATTTAATATTTTTTACGGGTGATTTAAATGGACTTATTGGAACATCAAAAGTTCCCAGAGAATACTTAGATATGAATGAAAAATATTTTAAAAAAGATTTACAGAAATACAATTTAACTTCTTATCCGAATGTTCCTTATGAAGCATATAGTTGGTCAATTAATAAAAACACAAAAGATTTCCCACAAATTATATATTTTAATTTATATTTTTTTTCTAAACCCATTACTTATAATGGCTATGCTTTTTCCTTGAATACCAAAAATGATCTTTTTGAGAAAATTTTTGCTCATACTGATAGTTTTGTTTTTTATCCAGATTTCAATAACGATCTATCTTCTTTAAATATTAAATATATTTTAATCCGCAAAGATTTATTTAATATTCTGAATATTAATGAAGAAGTAGAGTATAAGAAATACTACCAATATTTTAAACATGACCCGCAATATATTTTAAAAGAAAATAATCAATATTTCGCCTTGTTTGAAAATACTAAGTTCCAACATCTTTTTGGAAAAAACAACATTTTTTTTAAAAATATAAATCCGACTAAATATAAACTTTATATTAAAAATATTAAATCATCTCAGAATTTATCATTTTTAGAATCTTTCCATAAAGGATGGAAATTTTATCTTAGAACTAATCCAACAAATTCTTGGTGCAAGCCAATGGAGTATTACGAAAATACTCAAACTACTGAATGCGAGCATACGCAGAAATTTTTTGAAGGCGAAGAATTGTCATATTTATGGAAAAAACCAATTTTTGATAATACGCATGAATTAATATTTGATTACGCTAATGGTTGGACGATCAACCCCGGATACATCAAACAAAATTTTTCTAAAGAATATTATAGAGAAAATCCAGACGGCTCAATTGATGTCGAGCTCACTCTATATTTCAAACCTCAATCATATTTCTACCTCGGTTTATTTATTTCAGGTACCACTTTCTTGGCTTGTTTAGGATATTTAGGCTATGATTTTTATAAGAGAAGAAAAATAATCAATAAAAACAATGAATAGTCCAATAAAGACGACATTTCAATTTATCAAAAACAATAAACGCTATTTCGCGGTAGG
>CAZQEL010000034.1:0-5407 GCA_964591795.1 uncultured archaeon
CTTTCAAATTTATTTGCAATAATACCAGTAGTACCTGAACCATTAAAAGGATCTAAAACAACATCATTTTTATTTGTAGAACTAAGAATTATTCTTCTTAATAATTCTAAAGGCTTTTGTGTAGGATGTCTACCACATACTTTTTCAGATTTAGGAGTAAATGGTATAGACCAAACACTTCTCATTTGTTTTCCTGAAGAACTAATTTTATCATCCCATTTTTTCATTAAATCATAATTAAATTTATGTTTACTTTTATTATTTTTAGCAGCCCAAATTAAAGTTTCATGACTATGTGTAAAATACCTACAACTAAGATTAGGAGGAGCATTTGGTTTAAACCAACTAATTTCATTTAATACTTTATAATTTAAAAGTTGTAAAGCAAAACCTATTTGATAAATATTATGAAAAGTTCCAGATATCCAAATAGAACCATCTTTTTTAAGAATTCTATTACATTCTTTAATCCAGTTAAAATTAAATTCAAAATCTTTAGATAATCCTTTAGAAACATCCCATTTTGCTTTATTAACAGAAACCATTTTTCCATTTTTACAACTAATACCACCATTAGATAAAAAATAAGGTGGATCAGCAAAAACTAGGTCTACAGATTCATCATCTACATCTTTTAATAGATTTAAAGAATCACCTTTAAATAATTTAAAATTATCAGAATTATAATATAGCATAATATTATATTATATTTAAAAGTATATAATGATTTCTAAACAGTAGTTGGCCGTAGCAATTAATAATTTTTAATAAGAACTTCTTTAATAAGTCCTCTATTTAGACCATTAGAATTAATCATTCTTCTAGCATTAACTTCTTTAATATTAAATTTTTTATAATTAGAATTTATAAAATCAGTAGAACTATTACTTTGAAGAAATTTAACTTTTTTTTTATTTAAAGTATTACAAAAATCTTTAAGTAAAACTTGATCATCTCTAGTAAAGTCATCTTTAGTATAACTAGTAAAACTATTATCATCAATTTTATCATAAGGAGGATCTAAATACAAAAAATCATTTTTTTTAACAAATTTTAAAATATTAGAATAAGAACAAACTTTAAAATTTACCTTTTGTATTAATTTTGAAATTCTAATTAAACCATCATTATCAAAAATGGATGGATTTTTATATTTACCCATAGGTACATTAAATTGATTATCGCTATTAACTCTATATAATCCATTAAAACAAGTTTTATTAAGATATATAAATCTAGCAGCTTTAGTTACATCATCACTACAAAAATTACTATCTTTTAAAATAATATTATGCTTTTTAGTAATTCTACTTTCTAAACCTCTAAGAGAATAATAAAATTCAAAAGAATGATTTTCTTTAAAATCAGTCAATATATTTATTAAATTATCAACATCATTTTTAACAATATTATAAACATTAATTAAATCTTCATTAATATCAGAAACAATTACATTTTTAACATCACAATTATTTAAAATATAAAATAAAACAGATCCTCCACCTAAAAAAGGTTCAAAATAATTACTAATAGATGAAGGTAGATTTTGAGATATTTCTGGCAACAATTGAGTTTTTCCACCAGCCCATTTTAGAAAAGGTTTAACTTTCATTATATATATATTAGTAGAAAATATTAAAAAGAGAAAAGAAAAGTACATTAAATAAAAGGTAATTATTAAATAATCTTTGATATACCAATATTTTATGAAAGATAAAAATAAACTTTTAAAAAATAAAACTCAATTTAAAGATATTTTAGAAGAAAACACTATAAACTATAAAGGGAAACATGAAAATACAATAAAACAATGTCCAAAAATATATGAATTACTTTGTAAATTATTAGATTCGGAAACAATAGAGTCAAAAGATAAAAGCCAAATAAGTTCAGCCATAGCATATTTTATTCTTCCAAAAGATATATTTCCTGAAGAATTATTTGGAGCAAAAGGATATATAGATGATATTTATTTAAGCCTATATATATTAAAAAAAATTGAACAAAAATATGAAATTGAAGAGTTATTAGAAAATTGGAACTACGATTGTAAACTCTTAATAAACTTATTAAATAAAGAATATCAAATGTTAAATAAAGAATATAATTACATATTAAAAGATATGTTAGAATATATTGGACTTAAATAGAATATAGTTAATAGCTAATAGCTATCAACTACAAGAATTATATATTCTTTTTAAAACATCTTGAATTTCAGAAATTCTTTCTTTTTCAGATCCACTAAGTTTTTTTGGATTAGTAGCAGAAAAATTAACTCTAGATAATATTTCATAAACTGTATTTAATTTATTTATAAAATTTTTTTCATTTTTTTTCATTTTAATATTAACTGCTAAGATATTTGGCTTTTGAGAACCTATTAATAAATCATCTATTTCAGAATCAGTTCCATTTTCTATAATATATGAAAAATCTCTAACATTTGAATCTCCAGATGCAGCTGCTTTTATAATTGGTAAATAATCATTAGTACCATACATAAGATCAATAATTTTTTCTACAGATTCATCACTAAAAGTAAAAGTTTGGTCATCAAAATTAAAATATCTTCTTAAATTATTTTTTTTAAGAATATCACCTATAATTGAAAATTTTTTGGTAAGATCATCAGAAGACCTAGGATAATGTTCTAATTGATAATAAGCTCTATAAGTTCTTAATTTATCTCTAACATCATTAATTTTTAAGGAATATAAATTTGCAATAATTTTAGATATCTTATGATCATATCTAAAACTAGAAAAATCATTTTCATTACCACCATATTCTCTAAAATAATAAGACATATAAGTTTTAAAAATATTAAAAGAAGCAGGTAAAAAAGACCATTGTTTTATAGATCCATGGTGTCTTAAACCTAATAAATAATTAATTTCTTCTTCACAATTATTAGTAAGATCAATACAATTTATTTTAGTCATAGAATTTAAAATAGATTCTGATAAAATATCATTTTTAGTTGCTTCTGACTTATGTTTTTGAATCAAATACTTAATAGCAGTAATTCTTCTATTACCTTCTACAACAAGATATTTTTGATTTATCTTTTTAACAAATATATTTTCAAAGGGTATAAAACCTTTATTTTTGATAGATTCAGCTAAATAACTAATTTCAAAATGATTTGTCGAAGCTAACATCTTTAATAAAACCTCTTCTTGAACATCATCAGATTCATATTCCTCTTTAGACACTAAATTTTCAAAACTTTTAGAAAATCTAGGATTATTTGGGTCTAATATTAAATCATCTATATCTAAACGTATAGATTCACCTATATTACTCATATTAAATTTCTCCTAAAATTTTATTTAAATTACAATCATAAATATAGTCTTTTAATTCAAATTTCACCAAATATATTATACTTAATATAAATTTCAAATCTATAGGAAATTTATTTAAAGATGAAATTTTAGCAAAAACTAATTTATTTTGATCTTTTATATCATAATTTTTTATTTTTTCTAAATCACAAATTAAATTTAGAATAAATTCATAATTTTCTTTAGAAACATAACAACCTTCAAACCCTCCAAAAACAAGTGGCATCTTAAAAACATAACCTGTCGGATTCAAAGAATCATAATTCTTTTTTAAAACATTTTTATTAATACAATTATCAATAAATTTAAGAAATAAATCTGGAAAATCATCTATTTTGGAAAATAAAAAATATTTTAATCTTTCAACTTTTTCTTTAGAAATAATTTCATTATCTGCATGCTTTAAAGCAGTAACTAAATCAGTTACAAAACAATCTTCTGAAAAAAAAGTATCTTCTCTTGAAACTTTAAGAATATCAAATAAATATCTATTATAATAATTATAAACAGATGATATATTATTAGATAAAGAATTATAAATATTAATATACTTATAATAATCTTCACCTCCAATTGGTAAAATCTTCCAAACACTGTCAGCAGAAATAGACCTATTATAATTAAAAACTAATAAAGAAAATTTAGATCCATTATTATAAATATCATAATTTAAACGAGTATCTTCAACATTATATTTTTTTAAAATTAGATTTAATTTTTCATTGAAATCTATAGGATTTTTATATTTTTGTTCAATAACAATTGGTTCTAAACTATCAGAGATATCTGAAAATAACCATAAATTATTAATTCTATATTTCATATTTAAATGGTCATCAAAAAGGTCTAAAACATAAACATCTTTCCAATTTTGTTTAGGAGATCTTACAACTCTACCTACACATTGAACATAATAAAGAACAGATTTTGTAGGTACACCCATAACAACAGTATTAATACTAGGGTCATCATAACCTTCATTCAATATTTTACAATTAATTAATATAGAAGATGATAAAGATTTATGATAATTCAAATAATCTTCAGTAGACAATTTTAAATCATTATCTAAGCTATGAATAAAACCTATATGATTATAAGGTAAACCTAGAGATTCATTTTTAGATTTCAAAGTAGCCCATAAATCCTCAACATGCTTATTAGTACTTACAAACACAATAACTTTCTTATAAATATCTGTTCTTTCAAAAATAATTTCTGCAATTTTATTATTTCTTTCAGTAGTATTAAATAAAGAAGAACCTTCATCATCAGCATTAACTGTTATATTTGTATTAACATCATGAAAAATAGGTTTTAAAATTACATTTTTTTTAATAAGATCCAAAAAACTTATAGAATAAGAAACCTTTTCAAATTTTAATTCTTTATCATCATTTCTTGTAGGTGTTGCAGTTAAACCTAAAACACCTATCTTTTTAGTAAAAAAACAATCATAACCCCTAGCTCCACAATGATGAGCTTCATCAATAATAACAAATTTATATTCTTCAGAATTTAATAATTTTTTAGCATTTGTAACTAATTCTACATGAATTGTTTTAGATAAAGAATCACAAAAATTAAATTTTATTTTATTTTTATAATTATTAATTACTTCGGTAGTTTGAGCTTTTAGTTGAATTCTATGACAAACCCATAATATTTTTTCTTCAGGTTTTATAAAACCATCTTTAATTAACTTATTTATAGTTCTAATAGCAGTTAAAGTTTTACCTCCACCTGTAGGTATAACTAATAACAATTTAGAATATAAATTTGTTTTAAAATCATCACAAATATTTTTTATAGCTTCATCTTGAAAAGAATAATCTACATTTTCCATTAAGCACACCTTACCAAATATTTAAAATACAAAACACACTTAAACATTACTAATATCTAAATTAAGAATATTTTTTTAAACTCCTCATATAAATTCAACAATCATCTTTTATTTAATTTACAAATTGTTCAGCTTGTTCTATTATTAAATCAACAACATCTTTTCTTTTACTAGGAGGATAACCATACTTTTTAAGTAATCTTTTTACTTT
>CAZQEL010000035.1:0-5119 GCA_964591795.1 uncultured archaeon
ATCAGTTTATACTGATAAACAAGTATTTCAAGAATCATTAGTTTATTCTAGTTTTAATAGTTCTGACTCTGATGTAATTATTGCTAGTGATTATTTTTGGTGTTCTAGATTTTTTTATTATGATGCAAATACATCAAATTCGGGATACAATTTTTTAGATTCTAAAATATATTGTGAGGATTATAATGGAAAAAGGTTTATTTAGTTCTTTATTTATTATTACAATGATTTTATTGTTAACACCTACACTTGTAATTTCAAATCAATCACACTATGTTACTGATACTTATAATTATTTAACTTTAGCGACTATTTCTGTAGATAATGTAATTGTTGATGCAGTTATGGATGAATCTTTCCAATCTTCTTGTATTTTAAAAACAGATAATGATTATGATGCAGAAGTAGTAAGTTATCTTGAGCTCTTTATTAATGAGTTAAATTCTTTAGATTATACTAATATTTCTTGCATTTATCAAGATTATCAAGGTAATCTATTGGGTTCAGTTTATACTGGTAGTTTAAAGTTAAAATGTTCACAGAGTAATAAATTTACATCTGTAACATTAGAAAAAGAATTATTATTTAAAAAAGAAATTTCTGCAATAGATGATGGTGCTGGTAATTGTACTATAACTATTAGAGATTCGCTTGATGGCGGTAATGTAGTTGCACAACAAGTAAGATAATTTTAAACACTATAATAATATTTGTTATCTTTTCTTTGTTCTTTGTCTTTTTGAGAATCTAATTTATTTGCTCTAGGTCTTTTTGTATCTGGATCTTGTCTAAATGTTATATTTTGTTCTTTTAAAAATTTATTAAAAGATACTTCTATTTTATCGATTTTGTTTGCAATACCTTTTTTAGATGCTTCTCCTTCAAACAATAAAATTCTATCTGATATATAATCTATTAACAAAAGATCGTGATCTACTACAAGTGCACTTCTTTCTGTTTTTGAAATTACACTTTTTATAACATTTGAAACAATTAGTCTTTGTTCAATGTCTAAGAAAGCAGATGGTTCATCTATTAAATAAATGTCAACGTCTTTTGATAAGGTTTGTGCAATTGCAACTTTTTGAAGTTCTCCACCTGATAGAGATGAAATTGTTTGATCGATAATACTATCAATATCTAATTGACGTCTTAGTTCTGAATTAAATATTTCTTGATTAATATCTTTTTGTTTAAATATTTCATTAACAGTGGAGTCTTCTGGAAGATTAATATATTGTGGTTTGTATGCAATTTTTAATTTTAAATTTATATCCATATTATCAGGTTTTATTTCACCGGCAAGTATTTTTATAAAAGTTGTTTTTCCAATTGCGTTTTGTCCAAGAATACCAATTATTTCTCCTTTGTAGATTGTTCCTTCTTCAACATTAAGTTTGAAGCTTCCAAGTGTTTTTTTAAAATTAGGATAATTTATTAATTTTATAACTTTATTATTATTATCAAATTTAGCTGAACTAAATTCTATTTTATAATCTCTAATTCTTATGTTTTCTTCTTTTAAAAATCCATCAATAAACTCATTAATTCCTTTTTTTGTTGTTTTTTTATTTGAAGATTGTCCGTATGCATTTTTTTTACCAAACATAATTTGGGTGAAATCACTAACATAATCCATAATTGCAAGATCATGTTCTATTAACATAATTGACGTATCTTTATTTACTTTTTTTCTTAGTATTTTAGCAATTCTAAATCTTTGTTTAATATCTAAAAAAGTAGTGTATTCATCAAAAAAATAAAGTTTAGCATCCTTTAAAAGACATGCTGCAATTGCTATTCTTTGTAGTTCACCACCTGATACTTCAGTTGGAACTTTTGAAAGTAAATTTTCTATTTCAAGTTCGTTAATAATTTTATTATAATATTCTTTATTTGTGGTTATGTTTTCTAAAAGTTCTTTAATTGTTTTTTTAAATATTTTAGGTATTTCTTCTACTTTTTGAATTTTATAAGCAAAAGATAATTTTTTATCTTTTATTTCTAAAAAGTTTTTTTGTAAACTTTTTCCTTTATAATAATTTATCACTTTGTCAATGTCTTTTTTTTCAGTGTAATTACCGAGATTTGGTATTGTTTGACCTGAGAGAATATTTATTGAAGTAGTTTTTCCAGAACCATTAATTCCAATTATTCCTGTAATAAATCCTTTTTCAGAAACAGGTAGTGAATATACTCTAAATGTATTCTTTCCAAATTGATGTATTGGATTTCCAAACTTAATTCCTGTGTTTATTATTGTAATAGCTTTAAACGGACATTTGTTTGGACAAATTCCACAACCTGTACATAGTTCTTCATTAATTATTGGTGGGATGTTAGCATCTCTATTAATTATTTCAATTGCGTCTTCACCCATTTTTACTGGGGGGCATACTCTATGACACAAATAGTTACATGCTTTTGGTTGACATTTATTTTTATCTATTACTGCAATTCTTGTATATTCTGTAGCCATATTTAATCATTTTTTATAAATTTAAGTGTTTCTGTGTTGTAAGTATATTTATTTTTATTTGGAATTATTTTCACATTAAATCCTATTTCTTTAAAAAAATTAATATAATCTTGTCCATTCCAGTTATTATTTCCTTTGTTTATTTTTTTTAAATAATTTATTATATTTATTTCTATAATTTCTTTTGAAAGATAATTAAAATTTTTATTAAATTCATTGTATGTCATTTGTTTAGTCATTATTTTTTCTGCAGATATATCTATATATCTATTAAGCAATTCTATTTCTTTTAAAAAAGCTTTATTTTTTTGAGTATATTTGTAATGTATTCTTCCTACTTCATGTCCTTTTTTATCAGTTACAAAAATTATATTTGGTTTTTTACTATTTGTAATTGGTAATTTTATTAAATCTGGAATTGATGGAAAATCTATTGTATTATGAGTTTTTAGGTGTGTGTGTATAGCATATAATTTATTAGAGTTTATTTTTATTTTTTTTTCAATAAGTTTTAGTAAATATTTTTTAATTTGTATCCTACTATGTTTTACAGATATGTTTGTTTGTTTAGAAGATACATTTTTTATTTTTTTTCTAGGAGCTTTTATAAAAGCATGTTCTAAATGGGTTTTGTTTTTTATTTCTTTTTTAATTTGTGATCTTACAGATGGTTTTAATTTATTTTTAATTTTTTTTATAAATTTTGGTGAAGTCATATTTTATTTTATTTTTTTTATTTTTATTTTTTCAGAAGGTATTCCTGTAATTTCAACATATGTTTTTTCAGTAATTTTACATCCAAGTGTTTTTGCTTCTTCTAGTTCTAGATTAAAATATTTAATTATATCTTCAGTATATTTATTTGTTTTTGCAATAATTAAAAGAAATGGTAAATAATCTCTTTTAAGTATATGTTTTGATGCATGAATTTTTTCTTGCATTTTTAAAATTGTATTATTTAGTATTATTCTTTCTTTTTTATTACCACTAAGTTTTTTTAAAAAAGCAGGGAATACAAAAGGAGAAAAACCACCTGTTTCTCTTTCAATTTTAGCGTATGCAACACCAATTGTTAAATAATCAAAAACATATTTTAATAGAATCCATTTTGTTTGTTTTATTCTTCCTTTAAATAGATCTGCTTTACTTAATGCTTCCATTCCTCTTGCCAAGTTTTCTGGATTTTTGTATTTTCGTGGTACATTTTCTTCAAGCCATGCAAATAGAAGTTCCCAATTTATACTAAGATCATTAATTGCATTTTTTGTATCATAAAAATTCTTTGGATAGAAAATTTTACCCAGTACTTTAAAGATATCTTCATCTCTTTTTCGTTTTCCAAGAGATTCTATATCTTCAAGTGTTATTTTATTTGAATCACAAAGAGTCCCAAGATCTAAAAGTAATGCTCTTATATCGTTTTTTGTGTTTTCAACAAGTGTCTTTAATGACATTAAATCATAATCTTTGTTTTCTTTATCACAAATATCTTTTGCAAATTTAAGAATTGATAATTTATTTGGTAAATCAAATCTTACTTTTAGACATTTTTCAAAAACAGGTCTTAATTTTTTATTTTCATAAGGATCATTAGCAATAAGTATAATTGGTTGTTTAGTTTTATCTAGAATTTTTAATATTTCAGAAAAACCACCGGAATCTCCTCCTCCTCGTTTATCATCCATCGCATCTATTTCATCTAAGAGAATAAGTCTTTTTTTACCAAAGATATTAACTCCTGTCATTGCTATTTGTGACAGATTTGCTATTGCTTCTTTACCTCTAATATCAGAAGCATCGGTATGATATATTGAATAATCAAATTCTTTTGAAATTAAGTTTATACATAGCGTTTTACCAATACCACTTTCTCCATATATAAAAATAGGTTTTGTAGGTTCTTTTCGAAGACTTTCTTTAATTGTCTCCATTTGTTTTTTTTGTCCTATTATTTTTGATGTATTTGTAGGAGTATACTTTTTTAAAATGTCAACCATGATATATTATATTTAGGAAGTAATTAAAAACTTTATTACACATGTAATAATTATAAAAAAGACTCTATTTTATAAACTTTATTAACTAATATTAAATAAAATGTGATTAATTATGATAACTTTAAAAAATTCTTTTCTTTTTAAAAAATCCTTAGAAGCTATTTCAGGCCTAATACAGGAAACAAATGTACGATTTAAACAAGATGGTATATATATTAGAGCTGTAGATAAAACTCAGATTCTTTTATTGGATTTTTCTTTTCCAAAAGCATCTTTTGATAATTATGTGGTTGATCCTAGTTTAGTTGGTATAAATATTCAAGAATTTTATAATATTGTTTCACGTGCCTTTGATTCTGATAAATTAAAAATCGAACTTAAAAATACTTCTTTGGAGATTAATCTTTTAGGTCAAATGGAAAGAAAATTTAATATTAGTTATATTGATATTTCTGATAACGAACTTAATATTCCAGATATTAAATATATTTCAGAAATTACAGTTAATGCTTATTTTTTAAAAGAAATTTTAAAAGATGTTAGTTTAATAGGTACTACTGTGACATTTAAAATTAAAGATGGTAAATTTATTGTTGAATGTGATGGTGATAAGGGAAAAATAGAAACAAATCTTTTAAAAGCT
>CAZQEL010000036.1:0-5058 GCA_964591795.1 uncultured archaeon
TATAAATGGTTTTTCAGGATCATTAGGTATTGCATTTTTGTTAACTGAAATATTACATTTTTCTAATAATTCTTCTGCTTTTTTACCTGTTATTTTTTTTGATCTTAAATCAATTAATATTAAATGATTATCAGTTCCGTTTGTTACTAAATTAAATCCATAATTTAATAATTCTTGTCCTAATATTTGTGCATTTTTTATAACTTGTTTTTGATATTTTCTAAATTCAGGTTTTAATGCTTCTAAAAAGCAAATTGCTTTTCCAGCAATAATATGTTCCAGTGGCCCTCCTTGAAAACCAGGAAAACAAGCTTTATCTATTTTTTTAGATATTTCTTCATTATTTGTAATTATAAATCCACCCCTAGGACCTCTTAATGTCTTGTGAGTGGTAGAAGTAATTATATCTGCATATTCAATTGGAGATTGATGTAATCCTGTAGCAACAAGTCCGGCTATATGTGCTATATCAACCATTAAATAAGCACCTATAGAAGATGTAATTTCTTTAAATCTTTTAAAATCAATTTTTCTAGGATAGGCTGAAGCTCCTGCAATAATTAGTTTTGGTTTTATTTCTTTTGCAATTTTTTCTAGATTATCATAATCAATAAAACCTTTGTCATTAACTCCATATGAATATGAATCATAGATTTTTCCAGAAAAATTTATTTTATAACCATGAGTTAAATGGCCACCAGCATCTAAAGACATTCCTAGTATTTTATCTCTTGGGTTTAATATAGAAAAATATGCAATTTCATTTGCATTTGATCCAGAATGAGGTTGAACATTTGCAAATTTAACATTAAATAATGATTTACAAGAATCAATAGCAATTTGTTCAATTTGATCTACAAATTCACATCCTGAATAATATCTTTTATTTGGATATCCTTCTGCATATTTATTTGTTAAAACAGATCCACATGCATCTCTAATATTTTTAGATGTAATATTTTCAGATGCTATTAGTTCAATAGTATTTTGTTGTCTTTCTTTTTCCTTATTTATTAAATCAAATATTTCTGTCATTTATTATCCATTTTTGTAATAACCTTTTTTAATATATTTACAGAAATTTCATTTCTTGTTTTTATGTTTTTTTCTTGAGATGAACAATCAATTTTAATCCAATCGTATTTTTTTGCAACATATAAAAAAGACTCTGACGCTTTTTTCATATGTTCAGGGTCTTTTTCATGAATATCATTATTTTTAACATTATTTGTGAATTTTTCTGATTTATTTTCTTGTGCTAATTTTCTTGCAATTTCAGGATCTAAATATAAAAATATATTTATGTCTGGTTTTGGTATATTAAAAATATTATATTCTAAATCAAATAACCAATCTAAAAATTTATCTCTTTCATCTAAATTATCAATTTTTCCTGCTTGGTGTCCCATATTTGCAGAAACATATCTGTCACACAAAACAATTTTACCTTCATTGAGCCATTGTTTTATTTTAAAAGAAGCTGCATATCTATCTACAGCATAAAGAATAGATGCTTGATATGGAGTAACTTGGTTAGCATTACCATATTTTCCATTTAGATATTCTTCAGTAGGTGCTGCTGATTTTAAACCGTATTGAGGAAAATCAATTGTTTTAACAAGAAAACCTTTTTTTTCTAAATTTTCTTTTAAAAGCATGGTCTGAGTATGTTTTCCAGAACCATCAGTTCCATCTATTACAATTAATTTACCTTTCATAATAATTCACTTAATTTTTTATAAACTTCTTCTATTTTTTTATAAATAATTACTTTAAAATTCTTATTTCCAGAAATCATTGCTGATAATTTTTTTCCTTCTTTTTCTCTATAAAGACAAATTATTTTTTTATTTAAATTTTCAGCAAGTCCAAGTTCATAACCTACACCTAAAGATACTTGAGTAACTTCTGCAATTAAAACATCACTTTCTTTTATCCAAGCGACATCTCTTGTATATATTTCTTCTCTAGTTAAATTTGTTTCACCATAACTAGATAAATTAGAATTAGCTATATGCTCAGTTAATACTTTACCTTTAGTTTTAAGATAATTAATTATTTCAAAATATATTGATTGATCATTTCGACCACCACTAATTGATCCAGTAAAGTATATTTTCATATTTTATCTTTTCCAAATATACTATTATAAATAAAGTTTTTATAACAATCTATTTTATGTAGCTTAAAATTGTATTTTTATTAAAAAAACAAGGTTTTTATTTAAGTTTGACTATATATTATATGTAGTCAGGGTTTTCTGTTATTAGTTATTTTGTAATATACTATAAGGGAGGAGACATATTTTGAAAGGATTAACTTTTTTGTTTCAAATGATCTTTAAAATTAGTTTTTGAAATAATTTTTTTGATGTTACTTGAAAAAATATCAATAATTATTATTGTTTTGAAAGTAATAGATAGTTTAATTACAAGTATTGTTTCATTAAAAACTTATCAACTTTATATAATAGTAATAGTTTTACTGATAGTATTTAGTTTAATTTAGAAATTGAGTTTAAATCAGTAAATTATTTTATATGGTATCTTATTTTAAAATTAAATAAACTGGATTTAAAATAAATTATGTTTTTTTAGAAAAAACAAAAAATTTAAAAAATATTAATGTAGTATACTATATCTGTTTTTTAAAATAAAGTCTTATATTTTCATCTTTTTTTCCAATAGAAACTAATTTATAATTATTTTTTAAAATATTTTTTTTACTATAAATATTATCTGGATGTGCACTAATTACTGAATATTTATAATTAATACTTTTAAGATACTTTTCTCTCAAATTTATAAGATAATCTTGAAGTAAATTACCTCTAAGACTTTTTAAAACACCCGCTCCTGCAAATTCAGCTGTAAGGTTCATATCTTTTTTAGATATTTTACAATATTTTTTAAAGATATTTTTAAATTTATTTTCTTCTTTAAAACAATAAACAAAAGAATAAGCAATAGGTTTATTTTTATAGTATGTTAAAAAAATAGCAGACTTAAAATCAAAATCTTTTTTTAATTTATTATAATTATATGGGTAATCAAATTCTTTAGGAGTATCTTCTAAAATTTTTAAATGTAATTTTTTAAAAATATGAATTTCTTGTTTATTTATTTTATATGTTTTAAAAACTTTATTATTTAGTTTAATAGAATCAATATATTTCATAAATTATCATTTTTTAATATTATTTTTTTGAAAATTTGTATTTTAATTTTCTAATATGTATATAATATTAATATTTTTTAAATATTATATTAGTTTAATTGTTTATATTTATTTCTATTTTTAAAATAACAATTATGTATATAAATTAATAATAACTAATTTAAATCTAATTATATAAATATAATTTATAAAGATTAAATAAAAAATATTTTTTTATATAAATGTATGATATTATTATTGTTGGTGTAGGACCTGTTGGTCCTTTTTTAGTTTTTAAAATAAAATTTTAGAAGTTTTATTAATTGATAAAGGTAATATAGTTAGGGTTATAATTTCAGAATTTATAGCAATAAGATAAATTTTAAGAAAACTTTAGGTTTTTCCCTAATTAAAAAGATTTATTTAAAAAATAAAACATTAAATAAAGTATATATGGAAGATGAAAGAATTTTAATTGATAGGCAAACATTGAAAGCCATAGCTTCTGACACTAGAATGGATATTTTAAAACTTATTTATTATAGAAAATATACTTTGTCAGAGATTTCATTTAAATTAAAACTTTCAGCTCCAACAATTAAAGAACATCTTGTCCATTTAATTAATTCTAATCTTGTTATTCGTGAAGAATCAAAAAACAAATGGAAATATTATACTTTAACAGATAAAGGTAAAAAATTGGTTAATCCAAAAGAAATAAAAGTTTTGATTTCTTTTATGGTTAGTTTGTTTGCAACCTTTGGACTTATTGGTTATTATGTTTTTAATTTTGCATTTCAAAAAAGCATGACCACTGGATTTAAAGAATCAGCAATGGCAGTTACTTATAATACTAGTATGGACAAAGTTGCAGTTTCAAGTTCTGAAGTATTATCAAAAGGAGTTTCAAATACATTAACTCAAACTTCTTTTTTTAATAAAGAAATAATGATTGTTATTGGTATTTTTTTTCTACTTTGCTTAACAGTTTTTTTATTAGTTCTAGTTATTAAAGAAAAGAATAAAAATAAAAAGAACTGTATTAAAATTATTGATTAAAAAGATCTTATTTTATTCTAAAAAAATACATTTATAAATTCTTTCTTCTTAACTAATATTATTTAAAATTAAATATATGAGAAGTATTAAATATGGATTTTTGGATAATGTTAGGTTTGACAATAATCATTATTGCTTGGCTTTTACAATTAATGGCTGTATGGGATAAAAAGAATGAAATTAGTTTATGGTTTATTTTCTTTTATTGTATAGGTGTTATTGCCTTAATAATTGATGGATTTATGACAAATAATGTAGATTCAGCTTTTCTAAATATTATTACATTAGTGTTTTCTGGAATTGTATACACTGTGGTAATAACTAATAACAAACAATCAAAAACTAAAAAATAAAAATAAATATGGCCTCAGAAATAATTAAAGATACAGAATTTGCTTTTTCTGGGGTCGTAGATATTATACAAAAAGCTATTATTGGTTTAATTTTATCTTTTTCTTTACTTCTTTTTACAAGGTATTTAGATTTTGTTTTTGGAATTTATTGGTTTTCAAATGATTATTTTATAATTTTGTTTGTAATAATTGTTAGCACAGTTCATAGTTTTAGGAATCATAATAAATTCAATGTTTCATATATTATAGGCTGGGTTATTGGAATATATGGTTTAGTGTTTTTTGATTTAATTCCATCCTCAAAAGCTATAATATATGTTGTTATTCCAATTATTATTGTTGCTTTTAAAAGACTACTTTATCATTAATTATAAAGTTTAAAACATAATCTATATATAACTTTAGATTTACATTTATTTATTAAAAAAATATTATGGGAATTAAATATGTATCAATTATTATTTTTGGCAATTTATACAATGTTGTATTA
>CAZQEL010000037.1:0-4921 GCA_964591795.1 uncultured archaeon
GAAAATCAGATTTCATTTTTAAAGAAAAATTTAATCCGTTTTTCTATATTGATTTATCTAAAGAATTAGTAACAAAATTACTATCTGATTTTAATAAAGAAATTAAAATTGAAAAAATAAAAAATAAATTAAAAATAACTGCCAAAAATAAAGAAACATTAAATAAGTGCTATAAAATTATATCTATGGCTACTTCCAAAAAAATACTATTAATTGATACTGATAGACAATATCTAATTGATAAAAAATGGAGTTATTATGATTTATTTGTAATTATTTCAAGAACAAGAATAAAAAAAATTGAAATTAACAATGTAAGTTCTGTAGTTAAAAAGTATATAAATCCATTTTTAAAAGAAGAACAAATCAAATTAATAGAAAATTTAACTAAGAAAGTACTACTTAGTAATCTATTAAAAATAAAACCAAGCTATAATTTAAACAATAGTGAAATTATGAATATTTTATTTGAAAATATTTTTTTTGAAAATAAAATAACACTTGAAAATAACACTCAAATTGAATATTTAAAAAAAGATGCAATTATTAATCATGGGATAAAAATGGATTTTTCAAGTATATGGCCATATTTGTTAACAAAAGAATTTTATAATTTAGGTCATGACACAATTAATTGTTCTTGTTGTAAACCAACTAAGTATACAGACATTAATGTACTACTAAGCTCAACTGTAAAAGTTAATTTTAAAAAACAAGGTTATTATTTTATATCAAAAGATAAAAAATGGGCCGAGAAATACCATTTAGAAAATAAAGATAAAAAAGCTAGACTTAATTTTAAAAAAAATAATAAACTAATTGAAATGCCTGTGGGTCCCTTTTTTATAAATGACACTAAAGAATTACTTTTAATTGATTCCTATGCACTTACAGAAGAAGATGATGTAAATATAATTGGAAACAATGATAAATTAAATTGGTATTGCCTTAAAGAAGAATCATGTGTTTCAAAAACAATTAATTTTCTTTTAAAAAAATTGAAAAATGTGGAATCGTCAATTAACTTAAGCACATCAATTACTTATAAATCATCTTTTAAAAATTCGACTGAACTTGAAAGAAATCCATTGTTTATACAATATCTTACAGAATATAAACTTATTAATGATTTAATAAGTGCAATACCTGTATTCATTGAACACAAAAATACTAAATTTTATAATAGAAAATTATCTTTAGCAATTAAATTTTTAAAATATGATCTAATTCAAAAAATAGATGTTGAAAACAGTAAATACATAATAGATAAAGAGAGAGTTATTGTTAAAGAAAAGAAATTTTTAGAAAAAGTAAATAATTATTTCCCAAAAATAAATTTACCAATTCCAAAATTAATTAAAAATTAAAAATTATTTATTTAAAATAATTTCAATTGCTGAAACTTTCATAGGGGTTTCATTTTCAGTAATAATTTCTTCTGTAGATATATTTATACTTTTAATTTTTAAAGTATTTACAAATTTATTTTTAACAATTTCTGCAACATCTACTGCTTTTGAAATTGTCTTTCCACGTGCCTTTATAATTACTGTATCTTCACCTTGGTTAAGTTGGGTAATTACAGCTAAAACATAGGCCATTGTAACTTTTTTACCAATGTAAACAATATTTGTTTCTACATGTGTATTTGCATCTGTCATTTTTAATATCTCCCATTATTTTAATAAAAATAACTTAAATATGTAATATTATAGTATATTAACAATTTAAAAAAGTGTTTTTTATTCTTATTTGTTAATTTTAGCATCAATTTGCTTTAAAGTTGAAATAAACGTATCAATTTCTTTAAATGTATTATAAAAATACAACGATGCTCTTGAAAGACCGTTCTTATCAAACCTTGTAACAATAGGTTCTGCACAGTGAACTCCAGCTCTTGTGGCAATTGATGCAATATTATCTAAAAGTGTAGAAAGATCTGAAGAATCAATACCTTTAAGTCTAAACAATAATATTGGACCTTGTAAGTCAGAGTTTTTAGGATTAAATACTTCTAAATTATTTATATTTTTAATACCTTCTAAAAGATAATTAAAAATAACTTTATCTTGTTTTTCAATATTTTCTAAACCAACATCTTGAAGATAATCAATAGCAGCAGAAAGACCAAACACAGCTGCAATATTAGGTGTACCTGCTTCAAATTTATATGGCACACTATTTGTTGTAAATGAATCCTCTGAAACATTCCTAATCATATCTCCTCCAAACCTAAATGGAGAAAATTCTTCTAAATTTTCTTTTTTTGCAATTAAACAACCAATTCCTGTAGGCCCAAGCATCTTATGACCAGTAAATGCTAAAAAATCACAATCAAGATCTTTAAAATCTATTTTTCTATGTGGAACTGATTGAGATGCATCAATTAATGTTTTACAATTATATTTTTTAGAAATTTTTATTATTTCTTTAATTGGAACAATTGTTGCTATAGTGTTTGAAATATGAGTAATTGCAATTAATTTTGTTTTATCTGAAATTTTTTTATTAAAATCATCCATATTTAAAGTGAAATCTTTATTAATATCAACAAACTTAAGCTTAACACCAATTTTTTTTGATAAAAATAACCAGGGTACTAAATTTGCATGATGTTCAAAACAAGTAAGTAATATTTCATCATCTTTTTTAAAATAATCAGAGTTATACAAAGAGTACATTACAAGATTTATGGCATCAGTACTATTTTGACAAAATACAACTTCATTTGATTTACTATTAATAAATTTAGCTACTTTTTCTCTTGTTTCCTCATAAATTATAGATGCTTTCATAGACAATTTATGAATTCCTCTATGTATGTTTACTGGATAATCATTATAGTAACTATTAATACCTTCAATTACCTGTTTTGGTTTTAAAGATGAAGCACCATTATCAAAATAAATAATTTTATTTTCTCTTAATATTTTAAAATCAGCTCTGTATTTTTCAAAATCCATATATATTCTTAGATACAAATCATTTAAATATATTTTTATATGTTTTCTATATTATAGATATAATATATAGGTTGATATTTATGGATAATAAATTTACAGTAACTCCTTGGGAAACTAATGGAAAAATTGATTATGAAAAATTAATCAAAAAATTTGGAACTACAAAACTTGAAAAGGATATACTTACAAAGTTAGAATCTAAAACTAAATCAGGTAAGAATCACTTTTTCTTTAGAAGAAACTTTATTTATTCCCACAGAGATTTTGATAAAATGGTAGAAGGGATAGATAAAAATAATTTTTATATATATACAGGACGTGGCCCATCAGGAAAGATGCACATAGGCCACTTAATTCCATTCATTATATGTAAATGGTTCCAAGATGAGTTTGGATGTAATATTTATATTGCATTATCAGATGATGAAAAATTTGCAGTTAAACAAAAACTAGATTTAAATACCGCAAGAAAGTATTCTTTAGAAAACATAGAAGAGATTGCAGCACTTGGTTTTGATCCAGATAAAACATTTATGTTTATAGAAACTGATTTTATTAAACAAATATACAAGCAAGCACTAGAATTTTCAAAAAGAACCACACTCTCTACTGCAAAAGCAGTTTTTGGTTTTAAAAACGAGACAAATATGGCTCATTTATTCTATCCATTTGTACAAATGGCGCCAACAACTCTTGAAAAAAATAAATTTTGTTTAATACCAGCTGGAATTGATCAAGACCCTTATTGGAGAATTCAAAGAGATAATGCTGAAAAACTTGGTTTTAAAAAAGTAATTGCAATCCATAATAAATTATTGTCAACACTCCACGGAGTTGGAGGCAAAATGTCTTCATCAGATTCTGATAATTCTACAATTAATTTAGATGATTCTTTTGAAACTGTTAAAAAGAAAATTAATAAATATGCATTTACTGGAGGTCGCCCAACTCTTGAAGAACATAGAGCACTTGGAGGAATCCCAGAAATATGTGTGATTTATCATTATTTAGAATCTTTATTTGAAGAAGACGATAGTAAACTTAAAAATATTTATGATGAATATAAATCCGGAAGAATGACTTCTGGAGAAATAAAAAATATACTTATTTTAAAAATAAATAACTACCTTAAAAAACACAATGAAAATAAAATAAAAAATAAACCCTTAATTGAAAAATATATGCATACAGGAAAACTTGCAAAGAAAATGCAAGAAATGTAAAATTAATTAATTTTAAGCTCGGTAGTGTAGTGGCCAAACATGTAAGACTCTGAATCTTACGACGGGAGTTCGAATCTCCTCCGAGCTATAATTAAAATAAATTTGAGATTATTATGATAATAGGAATTGATATAGACAACACAATAGCACCTACCTTTAAAACGATTATAAAATATATGAATAAAAAATATAATCTTAAAAAAAAACCAAGTAACTCAAAAGAATCAACAAACTATGATTTGTTTTATCCTGATTTTAATGATTTTAGAAAAGATTGGAATGAATTTGTTAAAAGCAAAGATCATAGTGAAATGAAACCAATTAATGATTCAGTAAGAGTTATTAAAAAACTTAATTTTAAACACAACATCTATATACTTACAGCAAGAGCAAATGATCAAAAAGGAAATACACTAAAATGGATTAATAAACATTTTAAAAATAAATTTGACGAAGTATTATTTTTAAATTATGCAAATGACAATAGTAATAAACCACTTTATACAAAAGGAGATCTTTGTAAAAAATATAATATTAATACAATGATTGAAGATGACTTATCTCAATTAAAAGACATCTCTGAAAAAAGTCCAAAAACTAAATTATTTTTAATAAATAAAAATAATCAATATACTTGGGACCTTAATAAAAAACTTCCAAAAAACACAAAAAAAATTGAAACTTGGAAAGACTTTGAAAAAGAAATAGAAAAAATAGATTCTAAATAAAGAATCT
>CAZQEL010000038.1:0-4840 GCA_964591795.1 uncultured archaeon
AACTTCATACCAAAGTCTAAGAAATCTATTATTATCTGCTGTTGCTAAACCTTGTTTTACATCAACAAAACCTTCTAAAGAAGGATTATCAGCAAAAATAGATATAATTTTATCAGTAACCCAATATGCTATTATACAACCAGAAATTTTTAAAAAATCTTTAGAATATTTTGTAAATCGATAATTCACATTTAATTTTAATATAGATTCTTTTACTTTAATAGGTTGATTTTGAGAACCTCTAAAATCAGATAATTTTACATATTCTCCAGAAAAATTAACATTTATATTTCTAATAGTAAATGTACATATAGGAACAGTAGCTCC
The DNA here is from genome assembly GCA_964591795.1 of uncultured archaeon. Lineage (GTDB taxonomy): Archaea > Iainarchaeota > Iainarchaeia > Iainarchaeales > CSSED10-239 > Forterrea. The sequence goes on from CAZQEL010000038.1 coordinate 328, forward strand.
ACTAAATCCAGAATATTCTAACTGTATCAACGAAGAAATATTTTTATTATTTATTATATATTCTCGTAATTCTTTATAACTAGATATAAACATCCAAACAAAAGGACACATTACTCCAACATGACCATTTTCTTTAGTTAACTTTAATTGAAGATCTATAAAAACTGAAAATAAATCTGATTTTACAAAAGTATAATTTTCTTTAACATATTTTTGCAAATTATTTGGCATTCTTTTCCAACTTAAATAAGGCGGATTTGTTACTGAAAAATCATATTTTTGACTTAAAATTTCGGCTTGTTGTAATATTTGTTTTATTAATTTTGAATAAATATGAACTACTAATTTTCCTGATTTTTGAAACTTTTCAAATTTACTCCAATAATATTCTTTATCAAAATCATTTATATTAAGTATAGATCCATAAGTTTTAGCATCTATAAACTGATTAAAAAAAAATTTTACTTTATTATAATCTTTATCAGCAAATATCCTAATAGCATCATCAGCTAAAAAATTAGATTCTTGAATTGGAATAATATTTAATTTAATATTTTTGGTTAATAATGTAGAATCATATTCTCTAGCTTTCATAATTAAAGCAAATTGTGCTAGCTGACCTGCTCTATCATCAATATCTAAACCATATAAATTTTTATTTAATATAATTTGTACAATTTCTGAACTTAAATATCCTTGAGATTTATAAATATTAAATAATACTTCAAAAGCATAAACAAGAATATGACCTGAACCCATCGCAGGATCTATAAACTTCAAATCTTCAAGATTAATATTTTTAGGTATACAATTTTCTAATTTTTGAGCATTATCAGGATCTCTAGACTTCAAATAAAAATCAAAAGTATTTTCCATTTCTAAATCAGGATGTGCTTCAAGCCAAAATCTACCTAATGTATTTTGAACCATATATTTGACAATCCATTTAGGAGTAAATAATTGAGTGACTTTACCTATTTGTTTATAAGTATATTTTTTCTTTAATTCGATTAATTTTTGTTTTTCATCAGCAATATAAGATTGATATAACCAACCAATAATTTCTACTTCTTTCCAATCTTCTTCTGGTATAATTGTATTCAAATCTTTTAATATAGATTCAGTCCAAAGTAATTTACCAGGAAACATTAATTCTGTATAATCAGATATTTTTTCAAATAAAAAAGGCATTATATCATTAAGATGATTACATAATGATAAAATCAAACATTTATATAATTCTTCATTTTTTCCAGATAATTTTAATTTTGTTAATTTTGATGAATCTAAATGCATAAATTTAATATCAAAACAATTCGTTAAAAGATCAGGTTCAGTTCTACCATCTATACTAGAACTAAATATTTTTATAGGAATATAAGAATTTTCACTCATAAATTTTAAAGCTACAAATCTATTAAACCAAGTATAAGTAACTTCATCAATAACTGAATCAAATCCTTTTTCTTTTATTCTTTCAATATATTTAATTCTTTGTTCTTTAATATTTTTAGTAAAAATATGTTCATTAATAATAAGATTATCTCCATTTTCTACAGTATCATATATTTTCTTATCAGAGATACCAAATTCTAAAGATTTTAATATTATTTCATCATGTAATTTTTTTCTAAAAACATTTGCAAATTGAGATATCTGTTTATTATTCATCACATTAACCTCAAATCATCTTTCTTAATTAATTCATCTAATTTGGATTCTAAATTATTAAGATATTCTTTAACATCTGATTCTGTTTTAATAAGCTTATTATAACTAAATAACTTATAATCAGAAATTGTTTTTACAGATCTTACAACTTTTTTACCATCTTCTTTAGGAACCTTTGAATATTCTTGATTTATAGCATCCATAATAGAAATTCTTAATTCTTTAATTATTTTCTCTTTTGAATCTAAACTTATACATTCCAAATTTTCGGCAGTCAAACTTTGTTCTAAATCTTCATATTTTTTAAAACAACTTTTTTTGAAATCTTCAGATAAATTATATCTTTTAATATCTTCAGCTACTACATTTTTATCGGTATCTATTAATTTAATTATCTTAGATTTCTTTACTTTAATTACTTCCTTTAATTCAGAATTAATATTATTACAAATCACAGGAATATCTTTAATCATTTTATAAGGTTCTGGATTAACTAATATACTTTCTAATTGAGAATATTCTAAATTAATCTTAATACTTAAAAAATCTTTATTTCTAAAAAACATTTTTTTATTATTAAAACCATCAATAAAAATATTCTTTTGAGAACCACTTAAAAATAATTTGACAAATCTATATTTAGAATTATTTTCTTTAAGTTCAGATTCAACATCTATTATTTTTTTAAACAACACACTAAAGGCATTTTTAAAACAAAATTCAGGTGATTTTAATAACTCATTTAAAGATTCAACAGCTTTTTTACCTGGTAAAGGTATATTTAAATTATATTCTCTTAAAGCATTAGAAGATTCTTCTCTTAATTGTCTAAATTTATCAAAAGCAAAATCATATAATTTCGATTCTAATTTTGGTATATCTACAATTTCAAAAATATTACTTAATATATCTCTAACCTTATCTATTTCTTCAATACTAGTCTTTTCTCTTAACAAAACCTTTATTTTATCAACATAAGGTTTTTTAGATAAATAATCACAGACCTTATCTGTATCTTTTAAATCTACTAATTCAGTCTGATTTTTAATAATTATTTCATCTTTTTTTAAAAGCATAGCTACTAATCCAGAAATGGTCATATCTTTCCAACCATATGGTTTTTTATAAAATCTAGATTTGATATCACTTAATGAAATAGATCTATTAGCTTTAAAATTTATTTTTACAAAATCTAAAATATCTAATAAAGCATTCTCATTAACAGATTTATCACGTAATGTAGAATTATCACCATCACTATTAAAAATTTTAATTAAATCAGCATTTGTATCATAATCTTTTTCAACATAATTAGATTTATTATAAACATTTTCTACAAGTACTTCTAATCCTTTTTGTACAAAATCTGTTGCTTTAGATTTAGTAATTTCAATTTTATTATTATTAACATAAACAACAGATTTTAACAATTCAATTTTAAGATTTTCTTTAACAGTCTTCTGAAGATTATCACGTTCTCTAATTTTATCTTGACGAATCCTACTAATAGTAGTAGATAAACTTGATATATTATTAGACAGATACTTATTTACTTTTTCAACATATGTTAATTGCTTTATAAAAAGGCTATCTTTAGGTAAAATTATAAGTAAAGTATCTGTTGAACTAATAACACATTGTCTACTACCATCTTGTAATAATTGAAAACCAAAAGGATCATCAACACTTAAAGGTGTGATTATTTTAATAGTCAAATCAGCACTTTTAGAAGTATCAATTCTATCATCTACAACTTTATGATAATCATAATTATCAAACTTTTTAGGAACTACTTCATTAAATATAATAGAAAATATTTTATCTCGTATTTCATGTCTATCAATATCTTGTTTATTTATTAATTTATTAATTGATTGCTCTTCGTCTGTTAAAAAATAAAATACATTTTCCGATTTATGAATCAATGTTTGATGTTCTAATTTTTCTAAAGATATAGTTATTTGATCTTTTAAACTACTAATATCTTCATCAATTTTTGAAATACAGAAAACAGTTAGATTTTCTAAATTTGCTTTTAACTCTTTTACATGTTTTATTAAAAATAAAACTTTTAATAAATTAACATCTTTTTCACCTAACAAATTATTACCTTTAGCTTGATCAATTGTTCTTTTTATTGCAGGATCTAAAAAATTTTCAATAGTATCATAAAAATCATAAAAAGGAATTAAAATATCTATATTTTCATTACTCTTATTATCACAAACTTCTTTAAAAGAACTAAGTAAAGATCTTTCACCATGAGCTAAACTTTTACCAGTATACCCTGTTTGTCTTATTTGATCAAAAACTTTTTGTAACAGATTAAATTGATAAGGTACAAAAGGATATACATCTGCAAAATCAGACTTTGAAGAAAAACTTTTCATTTCTGCAGTACTTTGAGAAAAAGAGATTGCATTCATTAATATTGTTTTTTTTGTTTCATATAAAGATTCTAATTCTATAATACATTCCGATTTTTTTTCTAAAATTCTTTTTTTAATAACTTCATCAGCATTAGCACTAGACAAATTTAATGGCTTTAAAAAACGCCCTTGAATTTTAGAAAAATCATTACCTTTAACTTGATGTTTTGTTATTGAATCTATATCTGCTTGAGATGTAACTACAACCCATGCTTTTCCTTTTAATATAGACCCTAAATTTTCAACAACAGTCTGTAAATCTAACATTAAATCTGTATTATCACCAATATATTGACCAACTTCATCAATTAAAAATATTACTTGATGATTTTCACCTTTAGATTTACAATATTTTTGTGTAGAAATTCATTTTGCTTTGTGTTATCTAATGGTAGCACACCTTTATTAGATAC
>CAZQEL010000039.1:0-4094 GCA_964591795.1 uncultured archaeon
AAACTAATTAACAATTATAATTTATATTATAACGATTCATTAACTCATTCACAAGACTACGAATTATGGACAAATTGTATTAAATATTTTCCTATAACTAATATTAAAAAATATTTAATGCTTTATAGAGTACACAAAAACAACGAAAGTCACAAAAATACAAAAAAACAAATAGAAAATTCGAACAAAATAAAAATAGAACAGTTAAAAAATTTAAATATATCCCCGACAAAAGATGAACAAGAAATTCATATAAATATATACAAACCCTCAAATTATAAAATCACAGAATTCTTGATAAAAAAAGAAAAATGGTTTTTAAAATTAACCAAGCAAAACAAGAAAACTAAATACTGTAATGAATCACTATTTTTAGAGGTTATAGCATCACGCTGGCTTCTGGTTTGTACAATAAATTCAAACTATAACTTCAAAATCTTTAATATATTTTGGAAATCTAGTTTAAGAAAAAAACTAAACCTAAAAAATTGGGATGATTTTAACTTGCTAACCCGTTTCTTCTTAAAATGTCTACTAAAAAACCCAAATAATTTAGCTCTTTAATATAGTTTTTGGAAATGATTTACCTTTTGATAAACGAAATATTTTATATAAGAATCCATTAAAGTACATACTCAGATAATGAACAAAAGTCCATAATTTCGAATCCATTTTATAGACATTCTTAAATATTTTTTTTGCTTCTTTATATTGTCCATCATCACGATAAAACTTTGCTAACATTAACAAATGTTTAGTCAAAACTTTCGGTCTTTTTTCAAATTCATTTTTATATTTAGATAAAATCATATTTCTCCCAACAATTCTTCTTTTAAAATTTTTTCCCATTTGTTGATGACTACTTAATGACATAACCCGAACTAAAGGTTTATTAATACCAATCCCTTTATATTTTTTTGCAATTCTAATAACCCATTCAATATCTGTATGACTCGGAAATAATTCATCCATATATCCGACATCATTTATTACGTCTTTCCTTATCATTAAAGTAACAGAAAGAAAACTACTAAACTTAGCTAACGCTCTTTCATAATAATCATTCATTCCATCTGGAACTACAGAATCAATAGCACCATGGTCGAAAACTTGTGTAACAGCAGTAAAACAGAAACCTGATTCTGGGTTTTTTTTAAAAGCATCGATTTGTAACTCTAACTTACTTGGAAACCAAACATCGTCATCGTCAAGAAAGGCAATAAATTCTCCCGTCATATTTTTCATCCCTATATTCTTACCACCAGCACAGTCAGTATTTTTATTATTTTGAATATATTTTATTCTAAGATCATTGAAATTTTTTACAACATCTTTAGCAATAATTTTAGTCCCGTTATCAACAATAATAAGCTCAAAATCTGTAAAAGTTTGATTAAGTACACTTTGGATAGCCTTTTCCACAAAATCTGGTCTATTATATGTCACAATTACAACAGTAATTTTAGGTTTATTATTTAACATAATGTTATTTAAAATTTATTCATATCTTATGCTTTCTGTGTAAAAACCACTTATTTCTTCTTGAATCACCTTTAATATAAATAAATTTTAAATTATTTTTCCACGCAACATAGTTAAAACTAAGTTGATCTCTCCTGCTATAATCTTTTATTTCTTGCCACCAATCTTTCATTACTTTTATTATATCAAATTCATTGTGCCTTCTTAAAATTACCATTCCAACAACCAATCCTTTATTTTTTGGATAACCATTCCTTTGATATTTTTTTATTTGCTCCTTAATTACTTTAGGATCATCTTTATATTTACCTTCCTTTCCAATTTTTAACAAATATTTGGCCTCATCATAAATACAATTACGACAATCTTCAATATTTTTTACCCAAAAAAGTTTTTTCCACCTTTTCTTATGTTGATTGTGACTAAAAATTGCCAAATTATAATTTTCCAAATATTTTTTTATCAATTTATTCACATCCCCTCTAACTAATAAATTTCCATCAATCCAAATACTAACATTATAATCAGAAAGAAATTTATGTGGTAAAACTTTATAAATTTTTGCACTTCTAACAGGATCCTCGAATTCCGGTTCAACTTTTTTAACTTCCCAAACATCAGATTTTAAATTTCCATTATCAGTAAAACACACTAAATCATACCCTGCTGGAATATATTCTGGTTCAATTAGATTATCCTTCCCACCAAAAATGGCCGTGTAAATAACTGTTTTATTTTTCTCCATAAACAAAATTTAAAATATTTTTTACCCTCTTATCCCAAGTATACTCTTGAACATCTTCAAAAGCCTGTTTTGAAATTCTATCAGCCAAAACCTTATCTTGCAAAAGTTTTCTAATAGCTTCCACTAAACTTTCTATATCATTAGGTTTAATAAATAAAGCGTTATTTTTATTTAGAACTTCCTTAATTGAAGGTAAGTCAGAAGCAATTATAGGTTTCTGGCTTGCCATATACTCAAACATCTTCATCGGCGACGTATAATAAGTATGATATTGAAACTTAGAATAATTCATAATTAAGATATCAGAAGCTCTCAAACTATAAATAACCTCGTCATAAGGAAGATGTGGAATTATTTTGTAATCCTTATTACTTATACCAAAACTTTCAAATAACTTATTAATCTTATCTACATTGTCTAATCCGACACCTACAATTAATAAAAAAACTTCTTTATTAAATTTTAAAATTTTTGGGAAACTCTCAATCAAATCATCAACTCCCTTATTTCCTTCCCCAAAAGTAACATACTTCCCAATATAACCAATTATATTTCTATCAAGAAGATTTAATTTATTCCGTGCTTCTTGTTTAGAAATACTTATATTAAATTTAGATAAATCAACTGCGTCGGAAGCTATAAAAATTTTTTTAGCAAATACTCCAGCGTCAATCAAATCCTTTTTAAGAAAACTAGTAATAGCTATAATTTTATAAATTCTTTTAAGAATAATTCTATGAAAAAAGCCAATTTTCTTAGGAAAATTATGAGCTTCATAAATAAAATCCTTAAAGAATAAACCAGTTAATTGTTCCCTAGTATATAAATAATCATATTTCTTTGAAAATAAATAGACTCTCACCATTAACAGATAAAAGATAGTTTGAACAAGAAAACCGATTCTACCAAAAGATAATAAATTTGGTCTATAAATTTTTTTCACTTTAAAATTCTCTTTTATATTATAAAATTCAAATAAATTCTTATTCTTTTGTTTAGGAATAATTAATTCAACCTCAACATTTTCACCTGCAAAAGCATTACACATCTGAGTTATTTGAATACCCAATGCATTTTTTGTAGGAATATTATAACTAGATAAATAAATTAATTTCATTGTTCAGTTATATTAATTAGCTCACGATAATAATTTTCCCCTTCCCATTCCTTTATTTTTTTTTCTGGATATCTAAAGTCTGAAATATTCTCAGCAATTATATAAATATGTGGTGAGAAAATTAAAGTAAAAATTTTATCTAAAAAACTAATACCGAATACAAAAGATCTTACTTCTTTTATTTTCCATCCAGCTCTCTCTACTGTTAATTCTAAACTTTTTTTATCAAAAAAACTAATATGATTACTAGCTAACGATCCTCTAAATTTATTTATATTTAATAAAAAATTTAATTTAGGAATAACTGGTACTCCTAAAATCAAAATTGTGTTTGTTTTAGATATTTTTTTTAGTTTTATTAAAAAAGAATGTGGAGATAAAATATGTTCAAATAAATTATTAGCCCAAATAACTTCAAAATTATTATCAATACTTAACTGATCTATTAATTCAGCATTACCCAAAATAATATTTCTATTGTTTTCTTTTCCAAAGTCTACCTCATCTTGCGTAGTAGTAATACCTAAACTTCCCCCTCCAAAATTAATTAAAAAATCACCTTCTCCACAACCAATATCAAGAACTTTTTTATTTTTTAAATCAAAATTATTCGAAATCTTGTTAAAAGTTTTAGATTTTTTCATTTTTTAAAATATATTAAATTTTTATATCTTTGTTTTTTCATTTCTTATTTCTTGCTTCAAACAAAAAACCAAAAGAAAACATCCCTGGCCAAAATTTATCTGCCCA
>CAZQEL010000040.1:0-3571 GCA_964591795.1 uncultured archaeon
CAAAATATTGGTGATTTAAAAGAAAATAATTTAATTATAACTATTAGACAAATAAAAGATATTTCTGAGAATGAAATTACTGATATTATTGAAAAAGTAATTTTAGATGTAAATACAAAAGGATTAATTAATTATTTTGGAGAACAAAGATTTGGGGGGGTAAGAGAAGTTACTGCAAAGGTAGGTAAGGAATTGATTTTAAAAAATTATGAAGATGCAGTTATGTTATATTTAACTATTCCTTCTGAGTTTGAAAACGAAGAAGTTTCTTTAGCTCGAAAAGATATTTTAGAAAATAAAAATTTTGGAAAGCATGCGTCTTCTTTTCCATTAAAAACTGGTTTTGAAAGAGCGATGTTAAATCAACTTGCAAAAGATCCTACTGATTTTTTAGGAGCTTTTAAATGTTTACAAAAATCTATGCAGTATATTTTTATTCATGCTTATCAGTCTTTTTTATTTAATGAGATAATTAATTTAAGAATTGATAAAGGACACGGTATTAATAAAATTGAAGGAGATAAAATAATTAATGATTTTATTTATCTTCAATTATTTGGATTTAATTCTGAATTTTCAAAAGGTATTGCTGGAGAAATTGAAAAAGAAGTTTTTAAAAGAGAACAAGTTACTTTCAAAGACTTTTTTAATAAAGAATACTCAGTTTTTTCAACTAAAGGAGATTATAGGCCACTTCTAACATATCCACATAATTTAAAATTAATATCTATAGATGATGATGATGAAAATGAAGGACTAAAAAAAGCAACTGTTTCTTTTACTTTAAATAAAGGTCAATATGCGACTGTATTAATTAGAGAAATAATTAAATTAGAAAATATTGGTTAAATTTATAATTTTTAAAAAATAAAAAGTGTGATGAAAATGAAAAAAGAAGTTATTGAAAAAAGCACAATTTTAATTACAACTGCATTTGGGCTTGTTGCTGCACTTGCATGGAATGATGCTATTAAAGCATTATTTGTTGAAATATTTGGAACTTCAGGAACTATAATTGCAATGTTTTTTTATGCTATAGTTGTAACTATAATTGCTGTTTGGGTGATAATGCGTTTATCTGTGTTGTCTGAAAAAGCAAATAATTTTACAGAAAAGTTCAAAGGCCCTGTTAAAAAAACCGCAAAAAAAGTAGTTAGAAAATAATTGTTTAATTTAAATTTTTTCTTGAGTATTATTTTTGTATAAATACTTAATTTTTAATTCTTTTAAACTTTCAAATCCTATTTTTCCAATTAACGTAATGAATTTATCTGGGTTGTTTTTAATATCATTAGCGTTTTTTATACTTACATTAAATAGTTTTCTAGCTCTAACTCTACCAATATTTTTTATTTCAACTAGTTGTATTAGTTCTTCTTTAACACCATATTTTATTCTTTGTAAAAGATTAGTGTAATCTTTGAGTCTAAATACATTTGAATTTGTGTGTTTTAAAAGTTCAATTGAAGCATGGCAAATCCATTCTGCTTTTGAAGTAATATTTCTAATTTGTCCAGGGGTTGTGTTGTATTCATCAATAATTGCATTTTCATCAGTTTCTTGTATCCAGTCATTAAGTAATTTAATATTTTGTAATTTTTGCAAAAGAGAGATGTCTTCATAATCAAAATAAATATTTTTTTTAATTTTTTCAAAAAGAATAAACAAATCATTCTCTTTATTTGCTTTGTAATTAACGTATGGTGCCATTTCAAGTGTGTTTGCTAATGTATATATTTTTTCAAGATCATTAATTTCTTTACCTTTTTTAATTTCTAAATCTTTTAAAATATTATGTGCAGATAATGGATCTATATAAAGATAACAAACTTTTTTACCTAATGTGGTTATTTTGAAATCATTATTTATTTTTTCTAAAAAGCCATATTCTAAAAATTCAAAAATAATCTCATTTATGTTGTCTTTTATTTCTTGATTATTACCATATGTAAAATAATAAAATGTTTTTGCAAAATAATTATATACTTGTTCAAAATTAATAAGCTCATTTATCATTATCATAGATAATAAATGACTTCTTAAAATATTTATTTTTGATAGTTGTGAATCAATGTTTGATGGACCACTTAAAATATATGTGTTATATATTTTTGGAATATCACTTTCTTTGTTAACTACACAAATAGCTTCTCCTTTAGTATCATATTTTGGTCTTCCAGCACGTCCTGCCATTTGTTGAAATTCATTTACTGGAATTGGAACCATTGATCCTTTTGAAAATCTAAAAACTGTATTAATAATTACTCTGTATGCAGGTAAGTTTATTCCTGCAGCAAGAGTTGGTGTTGCAAAAATTATTTTTATATTTCCTTTTTTAAAATTGTCTTCAATTATATGTCTTTGTTTATAGATAAGGCCTGCATGATGAAAGGCAGTTCCTAATAATAAAGATCCAAAAAGTTCTTTACATTGTTTAGTTGGGCTTTCAAGTGTTTTAATTGCTTCTTTTGCAACTTCTCTTAATATATTATATTGTTTATCTGTAACATAGTCTTTTGCAATTTCACCGTATTTTTTAGAGAATGACATTGCATTTTTTCTAGATGCGCAAAAAACAATCATTTGTTTATCTTTTATTAAAGTATCTTTAATAATTGATCCTAAATTAATATTTTTTATTGAAAGAGCGGTTAAGTCTTCTTTTCTATCTTCAAAAAAGATTTGGTCGTTATAAAATACTCCTGTGTCAAGTGGTACTGGTCGATAATTACTTAATACTAATTTAGCAGATAACCAATCAGCTAGTTCTTTAGCATTCTTAATGGTTGCAGATAAACCTAGTATTTGAACTTCTTTATAACTATTTTTTATTTGTGTGATTATTACTTCTAAAGTCGCTCCTCTGTTTGATCCTAGTTCATGAATTTCATCAATGGTTAACAATCCTACTGTGTTTAAAAAAGAAGGCATATGTCTTATGATTGAATCAAATTTTTCATATGTTAAAAATAAAACATCATAACTTTCAATAAATTTTGAACTTGAGTCTAAATCTCCTGTTGAAATTCCAATTTTTACATTTAGTTCATTTGCATATTTTTTTTTAGTTTCTAAAAAATGTTCTGTTGTAAGTGCTTTTAAAGGTGATATGTATACTACTTTTTTCTTTTTATTAATTAAACAATCAAGCATATACATTTCAAAAACAGTTGTTTTACCAGATGCTGTTGGTGTGGTTACTACTGTGCTTTTTCCTATGTGCTCTTTTGCAAGCTCTTGCATAGGATTTAATTTATTATATTTGTTAATATCTAATATTTTAGTAATAATTTCTGTTTTTGAAAGCATTTATTATCTTTTTTTTCTATTTTTATATATTATTGTAAAGAAGATAATATAATACTTCTTTTTAGAGTAATATATCTTTTGAATATATTTTAACATATTTAAAAAATATGAATATAAAAATAATAAATCTTTAAGATTATCTAATTCTGCAGTAAATTCTAGAACATATATTTTAAAATAACAAGGTTTTTTTATAAATAATAAATTACTTATTTTTTCTAAATTTTAAATACCTTTATAAATATAACCTATCTTATTATAT
>CAZQEL010000041.1:0-3544 GCA_964591795.1 uncultured archaeon
CTTTTCTATAGCATGGTTTACATTCTGAACAGGGAATTTCCCCTCCACTATAACAACTATAACTATCTAATAACCATTGTGGTTCACCTTTTTTATCTAAAAATTTTTTTATTAATTCAGTTTTAGTCAAATCTTTAAAAGGTGAAGTAACATTAAATTTTCTACCTTCACACCAATGACTTTCTTCATACATATGATTAAGCAATCCCTCTGTTCTTTCATAAAATTCTTTATCTTTATCGGTGCTTCTATCACCAAAAATACTACCTAAATAAATTGTCTCTCCAAAATTAGCAGCATAAATTACAAAATAAGAATTTCTTGAAGGTAATATTAAATCATCTCTTTCTAAATCACCTAACCAATTTCCTAAATCTTTTTCTATTAATTTATTTTTATCAATAATTTTTTTATCTACTAATTGTTGCAATTTTCTTTTTTCAATATCTCCATACGCTTTACCACCATAATTAAAATGTAATAATATATCTGGTTTTAATAAATAATTAAAAATAAGTGAATCCATACCACCACTAAATAATAGCACACTTTTATTTTTTTTTCTATCTTTATTTTTTGTTTCAAATTCCATTTATAAATTTTATTGCTTTATCATCTATATATAAATCTGCTCTTACTTTGCCTAATATTATAGCATGATATCTTACTTTATTTTTATTTAAAAAATCTCTTACAAATTCGTATTGTTGCCCAGTATCATTTCTAGCAGAAAAAATAATAATTAATGCATTCGGAAAATCCATTATTTTATTAATCATTTCTCTTCCTTTTACTATTATTCTATTTTTATTACTTCTTAATACATTATCAAAATCCACTGCAAAAACTTGTTTCATTTTATATATTTTTTATTAAATTTATTTGCTTTTAAAAATAACATAAAGGAATAATTTGCTAAATCAGTTGCTTCTTCAACCATTGATATTGCTAAATTATTTTCAATAAATTCAGAACCATATTTTTTTTCTCCTTTTTTTAATCTTTTCCACATTTCTTCTATAAATGCATCAAATTCTTTTTTAGTTATTCCTTTCATTTTTCTTCAATAATACCTAAAATTTCAGCTATTCCTAAACAAATTAATAAAAAAAGTAAACTAAAATAAATAGTTATATTTAAAATAGATATTGCAATTATTATTCCTAATAATCTGATTAAACTTTTAATATAAGATATATTTTTGTGGAAATTCATTTTAATTTTTTACCCGCATTTATTATAGCAACAGCATTATGTTGATGAATAGATTCTTCATGATTAATTACAATACAATAATCTTCAATATTTTTATTTTTTAAAAAATTATCCAATTCTTTACTTATTCCTCTACTTACATCTTCAACAAATTTAGGATTTTCATATGCTTTTTCAGTAACATATTTTTCATCTGGGCGCTTTAGAACATTATAAATTCTACAAGAAACTGATTTTTCTATAGCAATAATTAAATTATTTACTACATCTTTATAATCATATTTTTTTAATTCTACTGTTACAGTAGCAAAACTTCTTTGATTATGTGCTGAATATTTAGATATTTCTTTTGAACAAGGACATAAAGAAGTATATGGAACTATTATTTCTACGAAATGTTTAAAATTATTTTTCTTTTTTTCTGATTTAATTTTAATAGGAATTAACATAATATTTTTTAATTTTGTAATAGGAGAAAAAATTTCTCTTGCATAATCAAAACTTGCTTTAATATAATAATCTTCACAAAATTTCCCACTTCTTTTTTCTAAAATATTTAATACTTTTTGAATATTAATTTTTTGAATTTTTAATGGAGAATATTCTAATAAAGTTTGAGGTAATCTACTCATATGAATTCCCTTATTACCTATTAATGATACATATAAACTAAAATTTGCGGGAATTATTTTATTATTAAAAATTATTTCTCCATATGTTTCTCTAATTCCTACTTTATTTATTTTAGAACCGTTAATATTTTTTGATTGAGTATCTTTTAAAGAAAGATTATTATGACAATCATCACAATATAATTGATATTTTGATTTTGCTTTAAATTTTTTTCTGCAATTTTTACATATATTCATTTAAACTTTCCTTTTTCTCCCCCAAGTTAATACATGTAATCTTGGAGAAAAATTTAATTTTTTTTCTTTACAATATTCAATAACTTCTTTCATTTTATTTTGTTGAGCTTTTTTTGTATTTCCTTCTGGCATTATATAAACTTTCTTTTTATCAATTTTTACTTTTTTAATAACTTTTTCCCACCATAAATCTTTTTCATTTTCATAAACAAATTTAAAATATACATTATTTTTTTGAGAATAATTTTTTAATGTTTTATAGTCTATATTTTGTTTTTTTGGTGATACTACTATTGTATTATAATTAACTTTTGTTTCTAATAATCCATTAGTTTCTAAGCTAAAATGTTGCCCATGACAATATTTTCTTAATGTAGAAATTTCATTATCATATATAGTAGGTTCTCCTCCAGTAAAAATAAAATTATTTTGATTTGAATTAATCATTTTAATTAAAACTTCTTTTGGTTCTAAAATACTTCTTTTTCCTTTTGAATTCCAAGAATATTTACTATCACAAAAATCACATTTAGGAATCATATTGCAACCAAAAACTCTAATAAACATTGCAGACATTCCTATTTCTGGTCCTTCTCCTTGAATAGAATTAAAGGTTTCAGTTATTTTCATTTTAATCTTCTATTTCTACATATGATTTTGGAGATTCATAAACTCTTACTACATAATCAAATTTATTATTTATTTTTTTTAATTTTTCAAGTATATACAATGTTAAAAATTCAGCAGTAGGATTTTTTTTTAATAATATTACACTAGTTATTCCACAAGTTTTTATTAAAATATTTATTAATTCTTTATTTTCTTCACAATCTAATATTAATGTTTTATGGTCAAATAACTCTTTTAATTTTTTTACATTATTAAAATCCCACAATATTCCTACTTCATTTATGTCTTCATCATTACCTGTTATTTTAATATCAACATGCCATAAATGGCCATGTAAATTTGAACAATTTCCATCATAACCTGTTAATCTATGAGCCGCATCAAATTCAAAACTAGTTTTTATTTTCATTTTTTATTTTCTCATTTTTAAAATCTCTAACCATTTTTTTCATTGTTTCATGCTTACTTATATTCCATTTTCTAGATAAATCTCTAACTTTTATATTTTCTTTTTCATCTAAATAAACTATTATTTGTGGCATTTTATATTTATTATTATAATAATAAATAATAAATATATTTAAATACTTTTATGTTCATTCTATAATGATAAAAATTACCTGAAGTTTTTAAAAATTCTTATTTTAAATATTAATAACATTTTTAAATGCGAAAAAAGTAATAAAAAATTTTAAAAAAAAAAAAAAATAAAAAAAGATATTTTATATACTATAAAATCAAAAAAAAAGTGTAAAAATTATTTTACAATTCTTAAATAAATTCTATCATCATTTGGATTTCCTGAGGGTTCAGCTGTTAAAGTAATATAC
>CAZQEL010000042.1:0-3333 GCA_964591795.1 uncultured archaeon
TTATAAAAAAACGAATTTGGGCAATAAAAATATTAAAGATTTATCTTTTGAAACTCAAGTTGCTTTGAAAAAAATAAAAAAAGATTATGGCAATGCAGAGCCTGACTACATGTTAGAGAAAAAGCGAATTGTCGAGGGATACAAGAACGATAATCTAAAGAACAAAATAATTAGGTTTTTTAATGCTCCGCAAAATTACTTGGAATTTATAACAAAGCTTCCTAAGTCTGCTCACGTTTGGTTTAAAGAAAGAAATAAAAACCCTGAAGAAAGTGAATGGTCTAATTTCAGTTTTGGAATGCTTAATATAAAAGGAAATAAATATAAATTAAAACTCAAAAATTATTATGAATCATTGACAGAAAAACCAGATTTTAAAGAAAAATATATTTTAGTGGCACTTCATTATCAGCCAGAAGCGACGACCGTACCGAGCGGAGGATGTTACGCTGATCAATTTTTGATCATAGATATGATTTCTAAAATAGTTCCAAAAAATTGGAAAATTTATGTTAAAGAACATAAATCACAATTTCATCCTTTAGATTGGGGCGAGAATGGGAGAGAAAGATGTTTTTATGATGATGTTTTAAAATTAGGAAATACTAAACTTGTTTCCATCAATCACGATCCTTTTGAGCTAGTGGATAATGCTATGGCAGTGGCTACAGCCACTGGAACTATTGGTTTTGAAGCGGTAGTGAGGGGAAAGCCTGTGTTGGTTTTTGGAAATGCGTGGTATAGTCCATTATCGATGGTATTTAAAATAAATAGCAATGATAATCTTATCTTAGCTATAAATAAAATAAAAAATGGTATTTATATTGAAATAGAGGAAGTTTATAATTTTTTATATCACTTGGAAAATAATATAGCCACGAAGGCTTATCATTATGGGGATAAAAAGGAAAGTTCAGGAGTCTCAAAGGAAGAATCAATAGATTCTTTAAGTGAGTCTATAAGAAAAATTATTTAAAATATCTTAATTTATTTTAAGCTTATGTATGAAAGAATTAAACTGTATTTAAGAATTTTAACGCCGAAACTCATAAGGAGAGTGTCTCTTAAGAAAAAAATTAAGCAGAAAGTTATCAAAAATGATAAAATTAAGATAATTTTGGGTGTTTCTAGTACATATTTTAAAGATTGGCTGTCTACTGAACAAGATATCTTAGATATAACTAAAGCAAATGATTGGAAAAAAATATTTGGTGATATTAAAGTGGATAATATATTAGCAGAACACGTGTTTGAACATCTTACTGAAGAGGAGGCAAAAGCAGCTTTTTTAAATCTGAGTAAATATTTGAAGAAGGGTGGTGTTTTTCGTTTTGCCGTACCAGATGGTTATCATCCCAGTCGTTATCTAAGGTCATTGATTGGTATTAATGGGATTGAAAAAGGAGCTGACGATCATAAAATTTATTTTAATATAAATAATGTTAAAGATTTTATCCAAAATTTGGATTTTGAGACTTATCCAATCGAATTTTTTGATAGCAAGGGTCATTTTCATCAAGAAAAATTTGATTTGGCAAATGGCTTTGTGAAGAGATGTTCGGCTTACAATAAAGGAAGATTTGATAATAAAGAAGAATACAGTAGGATGATTAATTCAGTAGAAAAAAATTTGCGTTCACAGTTTGAAAAAATGAAATACCCCTCCACTTCTCTGTTTGTAGATTTTTTAAAGAAATAATGAAATGACAAAAAAGATATTTAAAACTGATTGGCTTGCCTCAAAACCCGTTTTTTATAATGAAAAAACATTAAAAATTAGTTATAATATTAACGATGTAATTAATTTTAATGACATCAAATTTCATCCAGAAGGATTTAACAATTTTCTTGATTTTGGTTATTCTGTTTTCGAACAAACACCCATTAACCATGTTAAGTTCTTGAGACACTCATCTGAAATTTGTATCAAAAATAATAAGTTGAAAATAACCGAACATCCAGATCCGGTTTTGAAATGGTTCAAGGACCACCCCAACCTTAGCGACGAAGAGTATATTCTTAATACAATAAAGTATAAAATCAATGATTGGGTCGAAAAACAAAAAGGGAAAATAGTCGTTCCTACGAGTGGAGGTCTCGATTCGAGATTGATTGATTTTTTTGTTAAAGATAAGTCAAGAATAAGAGCTTATACTTATGGCGTATCTTCTCGGCAGGAGGATTCTTATGAAGTAAAGCATGCCGAAAAAGTTTGTGAACAACTTGGCATAACCTGGCAAAGAGTAGAATTGGGAAATTTCCATGAATATATAAATAATTGGCTTGATTTATTTGGATCATCTGTTCATGCTCATGGTATGTACCACATGGAGTTCTATGATAAAATTTTAAAAACACAAAAGCCCGAGTTGTTTCTATCGGGAATATTTGGAGATGTTTGGGCTGGAGGCGTTAATTCTAGAAGAATTAAAAATTATGCAGAACTTTCGGGATTAGGATATACACACGGCATGAATGCCGAAAAAAGTAAATCTAAATTTAACTGTGAGTATCGACTGAGGAAATTATTTTTTAAAAAAAACGATATTAATGATCATAGGTTTCAGGTAGTAACTATAATAAGGTTGAAGATGATTCTTATTTCTTATCTATTACGAACCCCAGAACATTTTGGATTTAAGGTTTGGTCTCCTTTTCTTGATATGGATATAGCCTTGGGGATGTTGAATTTGCCTCCAGAAAGAAGAAAAGACAGACAGTGGCAGAAAGATTTTTTTAAAAAAAATAATTTATATGTCGAGGACCAAAAATTTTATAAAAGTTCTCGTGAAAATAGCTTAAATAATCAAGCATTGGTCAAGATACCATTAGCTCCTTTGAGTAAAGATATTTTAGTTGAATTTATAGATTTAGAATATATCAATTGGATAAATAAAAATATTGCTAATAATTTTTTTGCTATCTTTTTTAGTAATTTGCTTAAAAAGAGATTTATAGGAACTGCTCTTAATCTTGTGGGGTTTAAAGACCCTAGAGCTAAGGCTTACTCAGCTTACTTGACGTTAAAACCCATAGAAGAGCTAATAAAAAAGCGAAATAAAAAATAAATGAAAAATAAAAAACGAGTTAATAAGTTGTATAAAATGCAAGAAAACCATCACAAGGAAGTGTTGGCTAATTTTGAGGCTAAAATAAAAAGCGAAACTTGGTTTAAGAAGGACACGGTTGATTATTGGAGGCATAAAAGAATGAGAGATAGTTTGTTGCCAATAATTTCTCATTTTACTAAAACAAAATGGCTCACAGTGGGAGATGGGAGATATGGAACTGATGCAAATTATCTTTTAGGGAAAGGATTAGAAACACATGCCA
>CAZQEL010000043.1:0-3296 GCA_964591795.1 uncultured archaeon
GAATTGGAACACCTGCAATAACATCTAGAGGTGCAAAAGAAGAAGATATAAAAATAATTGCAAAATATATAAATGATATTTTAAGTAATCCAGAAAATGAACAACTACATTTAAAAATAAAAAACGAAATAATTATATTTTTAAAAAAATTACCAATAAATAATATTTAAAAAAAAGGAGTGTAATTAATTATGAAAGCATATTTAGATATCATAAGAAATATCTTAGAAAATGGGGAAGTAAAAGAAAATAGAACTGGAGTAAATACAGTTGCAATTGCAGGAGCTATGTTCGAACATGATATGAAAGATGGTTTTCCTTTACTAACTACAAAAAATGTGCCTTTTAGATTAGTTTCATCTGAACTTGAATTTTTTATAAAAGGACTAACAGATAAAGAATGGTTAATAAAAGAAAATAATCATATTTGGGATGAATGGTGTTCTCCTGATATTGTATCTTATGGTACTGATGAAGAAACTAAACAAAAAATGAAAAATGAAAGAGAATTAGGTCCAATCTATGGTTGGCAATGGAGAAATTTTGGTGCAAAATATACTGCTTTTGATAAAGCACCAGAAGGTAATGGATTTGATCAACTTAAAAAAATGGTTGAAACATTAAAAAAAAATCCAAATGATAGAAGAATGATTGTTTCTGCATGGAATCCTAATGATATTCATAGAATGGCTCTTCCTGCATGTCATTATGGTTTTCAAGTTACTGTAATTAATGGAAAATTAAATTTATTATGGAATCAAAGATCAGTAGATTCAGCTTTAGGTCTTCCTTTTAATATTGCTAGTTATGCCTTACTTTTACATTTACTTGCAAAAGAAGCTGGTCTTAAGGAAGGTAAATTAATTGGTTTTTTAGGAGATACTCATGTTTATGAAAATCACATTGAAGGTTTAAAAGAACAAATTAAAAGAGAGCCTTATACCTTACCTAAAATTGAAACTAAAGATTTCAAATCAATATTCGATTGGAAATATACAGATTCAGAAATAATAGATTATAAAAAATATCCAACAATTAAATTTGAGATTGCTGTTTAATTATGATATTAAATATGAAAGAAACAATAATAATTGCTGCAGTAGCTAAAAATAATGTAATAGGTAAAGATAATAAAATACCCTGGCATATTAAAGAAGATTTTTTACATTTTAAAAAACTTACAACTAATCATCCTATAATTATGGGTAAAAATACATATTTATCTTTACCTAAAAAACCATTACCTAACAGAACAAATATTGTTTTAACTTTTAAAGACGATAATTATAAACCAGAAGAAGCTATTGTAAAAAACTCTTTAAAAGAAGCTATTGATTATGCTCATGAAATAAATCCTATAATATATATTATTGGTGGAGCATCTATTTATAAACAATCAATAGATTTCGCAACAAAATTAGAAATAACTAAAATTAATAAAGAATATGATGGAGATACTTTTTTTCCAGAAATTAATTTAAATATTTGGAAAATTATTAAAGAAGAAAAATTTAATGAATATTCTTTTTTAACATATATTAAAAAATGATAAATATGATTATTGGAATTACAAGTTTTTTAGCTGCTGGAAAAGATACAATCGGAAAATTATTAGAAGAAAAAGGTTTTGAAAGACATTCTTGTTCTGATTATTTAAGAGAAGTTGCAAAAGAAAAAAATATTGAAGTTACAAGAGATAATCTAGTTAAATTAGGTAATGAACTTAGGAGAAAATATGGTACAAATATACTTGCAGAAAAACTAATTGAAAGAATTAATAATTCAAATAATAATCTATTTGTTATAGAATCAATTAGAACCACAAAAGAAATAGAAACATTTAGAAGTAAATTAGATGATTTTGCATTAATTTTTATAGATGCAGATCCAGAAATAAGATATGAAAGAGCTAAAGAAAGATTAAAAGAAAAAGAACACATTACTAGTTTTGAAGATTTTATTAATTCTGAAAAAAGAGAAATGAAAAATGATGATCCTTTTTCACAACAATTAGATGCATGTAAAGAACAAGCAGATATAATTATAAAAAATAACAAAGATATTGATTATTTAAAAAAAGAAATAAGTAATACTTTAGTAAAATTACAAATTAAATTTAAACATAACCTTAATTGGCATAGATATTTTTTAAATATTGCAAAAGATATTTCTGTAAGATCAACTTGTCTTTCAGCACATGGTGGTGCAGTAATTGTTAAAGAAAATACTATAATTTCTACAGGATATATTGGTGCACCAAGACACACTAAAGATTGCTATCAAAGAGGATATTGTATTAGACGTAAATTAAATATACCTTCAGGCCATAGATATGAAATTTGTGCATCAGTACATGCCGAACAGAATGCTATAATTAATGCCGCAAGAGAAGGAGTAAGTACTAAGGGAACTACAATGTATTATTATGGTTGTAGAACCTATGAAGGAATAAATAAAGTATATAATGGATATCCTTGTTTTATTTGTAAAAAAATGATAATAAATGCAGGAATTGAAAAATTTGTTGCACAATTAGAAGATGGTTCATATAAAGTATATGATATTAAAGAATGGATAAAAGAATGGACTGAAAAAGATATTGTTGATGATTCAGTTAAATATGAAGCAAATTATAAATAAAGATTAATAATGATTATAAAAATTAAAACAGAAATAGATTCTCATTTTAATAAAAAAAGAAGTAATAACGCTAAAAGGTTTTATAAAACAGGGAAAGGAGAATATAGTGAAAATGATATTTTCCTTGGTCTTTCTACACCTTTGCAAAGAAGTATAGCTAAAAAATATTTAAAAGAAATAAATATAAATAAACTATCTAAACTAAATTTATTAATGCAATCTAAAATACACGAACATAGACAAGTTGCATTATTTTTGCTTGTTTATAAATTTGAAATTGCAAATAAAAAAGAACAAAAACAAATTTTTGATTATTATGTTAAAAATAAAGAATTTATAAATAATTGGGACCTTGTGGATTTATCAGCACCACATATTATTGGAAAATATCTTGCTAATAATCCTCGTGAAAAAAAAATATTATACACATGGGTCATATCAAATAAATTGTTTGTAAGAAGATTAACTATAATATCTACTTTTACATTAATTAGAAAACATGATTTCAAAGACTGTTTAAAAATATCAAAACTACTTTTAAAAGACAAAGAAGACCTTATTCATAAAGCAGTTGGATGGATGTTAAGAGAAATAGGTAATAGAGATTTAAAATCAGAAATAAATTTTCTAGATAAATATTATCCAATAATGCCAAG
>CAZQEL010000044.1:0-3249 GCA_964591795.1 uncultured archaeon
TTTTTAAATTCATTTTTTACAAATTTATTTAAGAAAGATCTATTTTTGCAGGGACTATTGGACGATTTCCGAACCTTAAACTGGACAGAAATAATCCCTTATCCTGAGACTATTTTAGCACAAATCAAAGGATTTTTACAACCTAATTCTGTTTAAGTCCCCTATTCTGCACACAGGTTCAATATTTATATGAATTAAAGCTAAAAAAAAGAACTTGAGGAGAAGAATAAACTTTGAAGGCAGAAACGCCTTTAATTAAATTCTCAAATACGCCAACTAAAGAATAAATAATACCAAATTTCCCTTGTTTGAAACTATGTTTCAATTATTAAGTTTATTTTGAACACGGGTTCACTTCTCTTTGGTTCATAAAATAACACCGATTTTGCCCTAGAGTTAAAGGTTTCCCATTATTAAATGATACTGATTTTGCTTTCCTTACACTCTGACTCCTATCTAGAGTGCCTGTTTTACAAAATTTTGCCTTATGCACGACCCTTTTAAAACATTTTGATCAAGTTTACCACCTAATCCTCGTCTGGCTAAAAATTCTTCTAATTTCTAATTTCAAGATTTTTGATGTGAGATAAAAAAATACCCAACGATGGGCTTTTTATTAACTGCGGGTTGTGGACGATGTTAGAATCTGTCTTATAAATAAAAAATGTCCAGAATTAAGATTTTAAGAGAAAATTTGCATATTGGTTTGATTTACTATAATCATTTTTAATAATTTTTACTACTTTTTATGAGTAATTTATTATTTATCTAATTCATTTATAACCTCTCTCATTTTTTTAAGATTAGTAATGGCAGTTGGCTTAAAGCCAATTATTAAGTTTTTGAAACTTTCGAATGTACCAAGCCCATATTTGGATACTTCAGTCAGAGTATTTAAGAGATTACTATTTTCTGGATACATTTTTTTCATACTCGCAATTTTTTCCTCTTGACTGCTGACATAGTGCGGCTTATTTGAAACAACTATGCCATATAAAAAGTTTATCATATCTTTAACTATTCTCTTAGATCTTTCGCTAATTTCAACTGGCAATGCTTCTGGATTATCTAAGGCCCATTTTTCGGCAAGTTCTATTTTTTCTAAAATATCATTATTTAATAAAAAGGCTAATTTTAAACCAGCTTTTGGAAATTTCTCGTCTTTCAATAAATCATTCCCATATAAAAGTAATCCGTCGGAAAAAACTATAAAACGATATTTTTTTGATTGTGCCGATAGAAATTCCTCTTTTTTGAATACCTTAAGAGATAACTCTTTCTTATAAGGGATGAGCGAAATAATCTTTTTTAGAAACTCGCCATCTAAAGAAGTTATTAAATAAATGTTAAAATCGGAATATCCTTCTTGATATTCTCCTCTACCTACACTACCAAATAAATAAATTGCATCTATTTTATTGTCTGAAATTTTATCTATTTCTTTTATCATTCTCATAATCCTTTTTAGACACAATTTAGAAATTTTTTCAAATGAAGTCTTATTCTTAATCTCAAAAGATTCTAACATTTCATTATAAGTATTGAATATTTCTTTTACTTCTTTACCTGTTATCGGAAGTTTGTAATATGAAATTAACATTTCGGATATCTTATTTATATTTTCTTCAATATCTCTTAATGTCTCCGTCGTCTTCCGATAGGTGTCATTAAATAATCTCTCTGTGCTTTCTTTCTTTATCTTATCAATCCGCTCTAAGCCATACGAAGATAATTTAAGATTGAATTTAGGATTTTCCATCGTCTCAACAAAACCTAAGTTAAGTACATCTTTATTATAACGAAGCCTGCTTATTTTATGATGATATTCTGTTCTTTTTCTAAGAACAACAGCTACTGAGCTCTTGGGATTCTCTTGCTGCCAAAAAACTAGCTTCTTTCTAATTCCTAAATTATCTATGATTCCACTTTTATTTTTTAAAATATTACGAAGGGAAATATCCTTTTCTTTTGTTGGCTTGTCTGGAATTTTTTTTTCAGTCATAAGATTAACTAGTTGTAAAATTTTATCTTTCATTTGATGGACAAGGCTAAAAAAAGCCCCTTGGTAATAAACCAATAAATCTTTCGGGGTAGTTTCTGAAATTTTTACTTCACAATTATCTTTCAAATCAGCAATTAATTTTACTGTTATTTTAAGCTCGCTTAAAACCCTATCAACCTCCATTGCGTATTCCATTTGCCTTTCAAGAAAACGGAGTTCCTTAGATTCTTGACCAATAGCAATGTTCGCTGGTTCTTCGGTTTCTTTTTTCTGGTTTCTCATTAAAAGACCTAATTTGAGTTGGTTAAGAGTTGTTGCCATTGTTTTCATCAATTTTTTAATTTATAATTTTGACCTTTTTACTAATTCACGACTGCGGGTTGTGAACAACGTTAAAACCTGTTTTATTCTAAAAACCTAAATGTGGAAAGTATTTAGTTGAAGATTGAGTTTTAATTTTTTCCTTCATAGACTATTTACGGTTGTTCGCAAAGTTCTTTTTGAATGAGATATTCTTGCCAGCGATCTTCCAAAATAGGAATATATTTTTCGGCAAACTCTGGCATGTAATCGGGACTATGTAAATAAAGGTAGCTACCTGTCTTTTCATAATTTTGCATATAACCGTGTAAATATTCTAATAATGCCTCTGTTGTATCAGGGGCCCAAGAAGCATGAATTGGTCTATTACTCTGTTCAGTATAATAACCTATCTTAGTTTCCTGGGGAGCCATTTTTAATTCTGATGCCTTTCTGCAAGCTTCTTCTTTACTCTGTTGGGCCTCAAGTGTCCCAACTCTTCCAATTAAAGAATCAATCTGTGTAGCTAAAATTTGAACTGCTTCTTCTAATGTTTTGCCTTGAATTAAAGAAGACACAAAAGTTCCGCCAAGCGTAATAGTCGGTAAAGCAATGACACCAATTAAAATACCAACAAAGATATATTTAACTTTTTTATTCATATTTTTTTGTTTTTGCCCTTTTCAAATGAGCATTAACTTCTTGATTCATCTCTAAAAATGAATCTTCACTTATATTAGAATCTACATTAACAAGCCATCTATGAGAAGTATGTACAACAAATGCTACTATACTTTCCCCTTTTATTAATTTTATTTTATCAATATATTTTTTTAATTCTGTTTTTGTCATATTATTTAAAATTTTATAGAATAATTATTTTTTCAAAACCTATGGTCAGTTTTTATCAATCATGTTCTACTAATTTTTTTATTGCTCTGATTATG
>CAZQEL010000045.1:0-3233 GCA_964591795.1 uncultured archaeon
ATTTTATCAAAAAATTGACATTTCATTAATAACGGTTTTGTCGGTATTGCAGACGCTATATTACAAAGTAATTGTTTCATATTTAATTTATTTTAAATATTATAATATTTTTTCATTCGATCTATTATCATTTTCACATCCCCTCCAAAAGAAACTATTAATTTATGATCTAAATCTTGAATTGCCTTTAAAATATCAACTTTATTTATTTTTAAAGTATTTTAGGTAAAACTATCTTTAGATTCATAAATTTGATGATCATTAATATTCTATATATATGATCATTTTTTAACAACCTTTAATTCAAAATATATTGTTCTTGCTATATTCCAAAAATGTTTTAAAAATAAATTTTTAAAAGGTAAAAATCTAACAAATTTAGAACTCCATAAAAAAGAAATCTTGAGAGTTTTAAAATTTGCCTCGATTTTATAATCAGGTAATTTTCCTTTAATTTGATCCTTATCAAAGTATTTAAAAGTTTCCTCTGTAAAAAAACTAACGTGAGAAGGATCTTTAAATGCTCCTATTGATTTAAAATAAGGTACCTTAATTTTTACTATTGCTCCATTACAACAAACTCTATATATCTCTTCCATAATTTTGATTGTATCATTGATATGTTCTAAAAAATGAGAAGCTAAAACTTCATCAACAGAATCATTTTTCAGAGGAATACCCTCTTCTAAGTCACAAACAATATCGACATTATTAGGAAAATTTAAAATATCTAAATTCAAATAACCTTCTTTTTTATTATTACCTCCCCCTAATATGATTTTATTTGAAATTGATTTCATAAATTATTTATTATTTTTTTAATTTCTTTTATATTATTTTTATAAGAATATTTATTTTTAATTGTTTTTAGAGATTCTGTTGAAATATTTCTATAGACTTTTTTGTCTTGAACCAAAATTGTTAAATATTTTTTCCATTCTTTTTTATTTTTAGCCAAAAAACCATTTTTTTCATGTTCTATTAAAAAATTATTTTCACCAACAGCACTACAAACAGCTGGAATACCGCAAGCCATATATTGTATAGCCTTAAAAGCACATTTCCCTTTATTTCCCAAGGTATCAAAAAGGGGCATTATACCTATATCAATTTTTAAAATATTATTCACAATATCTTCTTCTTTTGTCCAATTTACATCATGTATATATTTGATTTTTATTTTATCTTTTCCTATAATATTAGAAAGTTTCTTTTCTGAATCACGATCTCCTATAATTAATAAATTAAAATCAAAATCTAAATTAACCAAAACATCTTTAATTATTTCAAAATTAACCAAATTATTTAAAGTTCCTATCCAACCAATATTAATACAAGATTGATCAAATCTTTTGTTAAATTTTTCTGAATATAGTTCATGATCAACCGATGTTGGTATCAAAAAAGAATTTTTGTTATGTTTTAAAGAATATTCTAATAAAAAATGACTGCCCACAATTACTGCATTAGCTTTTTTAACTAAAATTTTTGTTTTTCTCGGAAAATACAAAAAAATAGGATCATCGAAATCTACAATAAAACGAATTTTTTTAAATACTCTAAAAAAGAAAAGTAAAAAGATAAAATCCCATTGAAAAACACTTTTATGTAAATATAAAATATCATCACTTTTTACTCTTAAAAGTAAAAATATATTTCTAAAAAGCTCTTTCAACCTCCTAAAACTAATTTCTCTTATAGAAAAAGCCGAGAGGACGAAAACTTTAGAATCCATTATGAGTCTATCCGAAATTTCATGAACCCTCATTCTTGAACTAGGAGTATTCCTATCCCCTTTTGTAAAAAAGTATATCATTATTTTTTATAAAATTAATTATTTTTTTAACTCTTTTTTCCCAAGTATACTTTTTAACATCAACATAGGCTTGTTTTGATATCCTATTAACAAAACTATTGTTCTGCAAAGTATAATTAATAGCTTCTGCTAATTTTTTAAAATTATCAGGATCTATTAAAACAGAATTCTCATCATTTAATATTTCTATAATAGACGGTAAATTCGAAGCAATAATAGGTCTTTTACTAGCCATATACTCGAACATCTTCAAAGGCGACATAAAAAAGGCATAATGTTTAATATTAGGAAATGGCATCAAAAGGATATCGCTTGCTTTTTGATATAATGCTAATTTTTTTTGAAAAACATGATTAATAAAAATAACTTTATCACTCACATCAAAATTTATAGAAACATCTGTATAATACTTTATATCCTCTTGAGATCCACCAATTGCTACAAAAAGTATCTTTCTGTCTAAAAGTTTTAATGATTCTAAAATAATTTTTATACCCTTATCATTATTCATAGTCTTAAATTTTCCAGTATACATAACTATTTTTTTATCTAATGGCAAATTTAATTTCTCCCTTGCCTCTTTTTTAGAAATCTGAATATCAAATTTCTCTAAATCAACAGCATCGGGACTGATAATTATATTTTCTTCGGAAATATTAAAATCATCTACTATTTTCTTTTTTAAAAAACTAGTCAAAACAACGTATTTTTTAACCTTCAAATAGACCCCATAATGAACTCTTCTTAATCTATCGGGAAAAGAATGAACTTCTAACACAAAATTATTAAAAAATAAACCACAAAACTCATCTCGAGTATACAAAATATCATATTTTTTAAAAAATAAATAAATTTTAGCAAAGAATAAAAAACTTAATCTTTGTACCCAAAACCCAAAAAAACCAAATCTAATCAAATCAAAAGAAAATATTTTAGTAATTTTAAAATTATTCTTAATTTCATAGTATTGAAAAGGGTCTTTTTTAATAAAATTAAATCTTCTCGGAACTATTAACTCTACATTAATTCCTTGAATAACAAAAGACTCACACATCTTCATAATTTGAATACCGTGTGCTTTCTCAGTAGGGATTCTTGCATTTACTACATACTTTAATTTCATAATTTAAATAAAATTATTTTAGAAATATATTTTCTATACTATCTTTTTTCGCTACTATACCTATTTTTTCACCTCCTTGTGGAAACAATAATAACAACATTTTTAAAAATATATTCTCTGTCTTCGTTATAAATACAAATTTTTCTATTTTAAAACCATTCATGTTTAGTAGTTGGCGTAACATAGCTGGAGAGTAAAAAATTTTATGCTGTGGCTGAGATAATTTATTATTTTGTTCTTTTCTAAATTCATCAAAATTATCTTTTGCTTCATTATATGACAGAACATTATCGT
>CAZQEL010000046.1:0-3067 GCA_964591795.1 uncultured archaeon
TAAAGTCATCGATTGAATATTTATCAAAAATTTTAGTAACCTCTTTATTAAAAGAAGAAATTGAATCGGTATATACTAATGATGCAAATAACTTTCCATTATCATGGGATAAATCTTCTTTATAGATTTCATGATTAATTTTAACTGTATTTTTACCTGCATCTCTAGGAAGAATATAATCAATTCCTTTTTCTTTCAAATCATTAAATTTTTCTGCAATTAAATCTTTTTTAACTTTAGGCATTTTAGGTATTTCTGTAGATTTATTAATTATTTTTTTAGCACCACTAATTCTACTGATGTTTGAATTAATTAAATAATCATCATCTTTTGTTAACTTTAAATCTGAAAAGAAATTTTTTGTAGCAATATTTTCTAAATCCAGTTTTGCAGAAAATTTATTTATATTAAATTTTTTATCAACTTCTTTTGAAATTTGACGATTAATTTTAGCTTCAATTTCAGAATTAAGTTTAACCTGATTATCTTCCATTACAAAATTAGGTATTTTTTCAGTAGCTTCATTTGTTTTAACTATTGACACCATATCTGAATTATCATTTAATGATTTTATTGTGTTTAATGGTTTATTTGTGGATTCTACAGTATATTTATCTTCAACAATATGATCTATATTTTTAACGTTATCCTCAAGTGCATACATTTCTGGAATATCCATTTCTTCCATTAAACCAAAATCATTATTTACTAATTTAGAATTTACAATTGGTTTTTTATAAGTAGTATCAGTTTTAGTTAAAAATGGTTTTTCTGATTTTAATTTTTTACTAACAGTTATTTTATCATTATTCTTAATAGAACTATCTGTAATTTTTTCTTCTTTTACAAGAGTTTTAGCGGTATCGTTTAAACTATCAATTTTAGAATATAAGTTTTTCACATTATAAGATTCAAAAGGCATTTTTTTAACTTTAGGTTTATCATCTAAAAATGAAAAAGATTCTAAAAACACATCTTCATCTAATTTATTTGTTTTTTCATTTAGTTGAGATAAAAGATTATCCATATTACTTTCTTTATTGTCAAAACTTTCAAAAAAATCTTTTTTATCATGATTAGTTTCTTTAAATGGCTTATTTATATTATTTAATAAATTTTCTAAAGTTCCAATTGAATGCTTATTTGATGATTTATCTAAATTAATATTTTTTTTAACTAATTTATCAATAACAGGAATAACTTTTTTTTGTTTTAAATTATTAGATTTAGAAACCAAAACATTTGATTTATTTTTTTTAATTAAATCACTTATTTTATTAGAATCAACATTCACTATCTCATAGTGAGATGGACTAACAATCAATTCATTTGTTGAAGCTACACTTGAAGGTAATAAAATGGGTTTAGATATTTTATCAGCTTTATCTAATTTATTAGAGTTAATTACTAAATTAACTTTACTTTCACCTAAATTAGTTTTTACATCACTATTATCATCCTTAACTATAGTAATTTTTTTTTCAATTACTTTTGTAACAGATTCTTTTGAGTTAGATTTATTAGAAATGTCAATTTTAAGATCCACTTTTTTAACAGATTTAAAAAAAAGATCACTAGAATAATTTGGTTTAGAAATAGGTATAACAGCCATAATTTTTAACTTATCAACTTTATCTTTAATCTCAGAATTATATTTTGAAGATATAGATTTAGATAATGGCATTCTTTTAATTACTTTAAATTCAAAAGATCCATTTTGATTAGTCATAAAGATACCTAGGTTAAAATATATTTTTATATATTTTTATATATATAGATATAATTCATTATATTTTTAAATCTTTAGATAAACAGATTTAAAAGAAAGTCAATGGATTTAAAAAAATATAGCAAAATAACAAAAATATAACCTAAAAGAATCATTATAACAAAAGGAATTAATGGCGACACCCATACTCTTAAAATATTATATTTTTTAGCGAATTTTTTAATAGAAATAATCTCACTTTCAGGATCTATATTAGGCCTATAAGTTATTTTTGAAATTACTTTGTCTTCTTTTAAAACAAAATTTTCTAAAGGAGTATAAAAACTAGTAATTCTGTTAACCTTTAAAGGATACCCTAAAAACATTAAATAAGTAGACCTAAAAAAAGAATATTTAGGATAATTTTTAAAATAAACATTATAAATAAAAATAAATATTGGAATTAACAAAGTTAAAATTAATGAAAAAAATAAAATAAACATTGAAAAAAGGGCATTATAAATATTAGTAAAAGAAAGCGCTAAAATAGTATATAAATCTCCCTCTCCTATATATGTAAAAGAACTTATTTTCCCTAAAATATAAAAAATCAGTACAAAAACAAAAGTAATTCCAATCTGTACAAAATAAGCTTGCCATAATGAAAAATCTTTTTTAAATATAAAAAGACCTAAGTATGTAACACTAACAATTGCAAGTACAATTAATGAAATAATATTAATTTCTCTATACTTAATATCTTGATAAGCAATATATAACAAAATAATTAGTGTAAAAATAATAATAGGTAAATAGGTAATAGTCATAAATAATCAAACTGACCTTTTTGTAAGATATACTAAGTCTTTATATGCTTTTACTTTTGTCTTTCTTGCTGTAGATCTTACAAATAAATTATCAGTATAATTACCAGGAGGCCCAACAGCTTTAATTTTTTTATATCTTATTTTATTAAGTAAAATTTTATTTTGAAGAATATTGTCTGGTTCATCCAAGAAAGATTTTGGTAAATCAATAGTTAAAATACCACTTCCAATTTCATCAATATTATAACTACCAGATCCTGCGGTTACAAATTTAGCTGATTTACCTAATTTTATTGCTGCTTCAAATTTATAAACAACATCGTAACTTTTTTGATCCATCTTATGTGTGAAATATTCACTAATACTAGAAAGCCCAATTGTTCTAAAAAGTCTATGTAACTCTAAATAATCTAAAATATACCTTATTCTTCTTAAAAAATAAGAATCATACATATAATAAGACAAATAACCAATTCTTCCAGTATAGGCTTCAACACCAATATTTTTTTCTTTAATAACTTTTTCTAACTTA
>CAZQEL010000047.1:0-2932 GCA_964591795.1 uncultured archaeon
AACGTCATTGATATTATGATGGAAACTGGGACAGGAAAAACTTACACTTATACTAAGACTATTTTCGAACTCAATAAAGTATATGGTATTTTTAATTTTATAATAGTGGTACCAACATTACCTATTAAAGCAGGAACTGTTGAGTTTTTAAAGTCTGATAGTGCTAGAGAGCATTTTAAAGAACAATATGGTAAAACAATAAAACTTCATATTGTAGAAAGCAAAAAAGGTGGGAAAAATAAAAAATCCTATATGCCTCCTGCAATAAATAGTTTTGTTAATTCAGGAAGTTTTGAAAAAAATAAGATTCAATTACTTATCATAAATGCTGGAATGATAAATTCTAAAACAATGCAAGAAAAGTTTGATAGAACCTTATTAGATAAACATACAATCCCTTTTGAAGCTATCTCTGCAACAAAACCATTTATGATTATCGATGAACCCCACAAGTTTACTAAAGAAAATACTACATGGCAAAATATCCAAAAAATGAATCCTCAATTTATTATTAGATATGGTGCGACTTTTAGAGAAAATGATAATTTAATTTATACCTTGACTGCTGTTGATTCCTTTAATAGAAATCTAGTAAAAGGAGTTATTGGACATATCACCGAATTTGAAACTGGTAAAAATGCAATAATAAAATTTGTAAATTCTGATGGGAAAGAAGCAAGTTTTGATTTGGTGGAGAATAATAAAAAGAAATCATTTAAAATTATTGCAAAAGAAAGTTTAGAAAAAGTTCATAATGCAATGACTGATTTGTATGTTGAAAATTTAAACAAAACTACAGTTATTTTGTCTAATGGATTGGAGTTAAAAAAAGGGGATAAAATAAATCCTTATTCTTATGCTGAAACATTACAGGAAACCATGATTCAAAAAGCAATTAAACATCATTTTGAACAAGAAAAAAAATATCTTACAAGAGAAGTAAAAATAAAACCACTAACATTATTTTTTATTGATAATATTGAAGAATATAGAAATAAGGATGGGTATATCAGAAAAACTGTTGAAAAATATATAAAAGCAGAAGTCGAAAAATTATTAAAAACAGAAAAAAATGAGTTTTATAAAGCATATTTAGAAAAAACTATACAAGATATTTCAAAAACTCATGGTGGATATTTCTCCAAAGATAATAGTGAAAAAGATGAAGCGATTGAAAAAGAAGTAAATGAAATTTTACACGATAAACAAGCGATATTAGATTTAAAAAATCCAAGAAGATTTATTTTTTCTAAATGGACACTGAGAGAAGGATGGGATAATCCCAACATTTTCCAAATTTGTAAATTAAGAAGTAGTGGTTCAGAAATTTCAAAATTACAAGAAGTAGGTCGTGGACTTCGTTTACCAGTCAATCAATATGGGAATCGTGTAAAAAGCGAACAATTTTTCTTAAATTACTTTGTAGATTTTACTGAGAATGATTTTGTAGAAAAATTAGTAAATGAAATAAACGAAAAGTCGGGGGCTATTTCAAGAGAAAATATTCCTCAAAAACTTACAGATGAAATAATTAAACAAATAGTTGAAAAATATAATATTCAAGAGGATAAATTATTAGAAAAATTAGATTTTGAAAGTGTTATAAAAAGAAATAATGATTTTAAAGAAAAGGGGTTTGAATATATAAAAATGAATTATCCACTTATTTTTGAAGGAATTGATTCAAATAAAGTTAGAAAAGCTACCGACACCAAAAAGAAACTAAAAATAAGGGTTGAAAAATATGCAGAACTAAAAGAGTTATGGGAGAAACTTAATGAAAAAGTAGTTTTAGAATATAAAATTGAAAATGAAAATAAGTTTAAAGAACTTTTTTTAGATTTTTTAAAGAATAATCCCTCATTTTCAATTGAGGGAGTAAAAGAAAGGATATCAAAAATAGATATTGAAAATAACCAAGCTATGGTAAGGGAAGAAGTTGCAATATATGGGAACGAAATAACACCTATTTCAACAATGAAGTACGATGAGTTTTTGAAACAGTTATCTAAAATATTACATATAAATTTAAAAACTTTACATCAGTGTTTTATTCAGACAAAGATAGAAATAAATGAATATTTGAATCAATCTACCATTAGGATTTTTAAGAAAAAATTCGATAATTATTTGATGTATAAAGCTTTAAGCAAATTTAGTATTGAATATCAAAAAGTAACAAGTTCTGTTCATCCAACAAAGTTTACAAATGTAGATGGAAAAGTTGAAGATGAAATTGATGCTTCAATGGTTGGAGTATTTTATTTGAAGGATACAGTAGCAGATAATTATTTTTTTGAGGAATTATTTTATGATTCAGAATTAGAAAAAGAAAATATAAAAACTAAAATAAGCGAAGTAGTCGTTTTTACTAAAATCCCTAAAAATTCAATTAAAATACCTGTATCGGGTGGTAAAAGTTATTCTCCTGATTTTGCTTATGTTCTAAATTTTGAAGATGGTAAGAAAAAATTATATTTTATTGTAGAAACAAAAAATACCGATGAAGAAAGTTTAAGGAACGAAGAAGCACAAAAAATTAAACACGCAGAAAAGTTTTTTGGAGACACTATTCAAATTAAATTTAAAACTCAATTTAGTAATAATAAAATATCTAGTTTAATTCAAGAGATATATAATTGATAAGAACTTTTTAAATAAAAGGTGAATTGGAAGAAAAAAGTTATAAAGTATTTATTAAAACGAAGGTTTGATTTCCCCCATATATTATTATATAAGAATCTTTCTTCATTTATTCTTTTTTTTAATCCTTCCAACTACAGTAATTACTTCTTCCAACAATAACACTATCAACAACCTTAATTCCTAACTCCTCTCCATTTTTCATTAATTTGTTGATTATTTCATAATCCTCCCCACTAGGATTTGGATTTCCACTAGGATGATTATGGACTAAGATTATTTTACTTGC
>CAZQEL010000048.1:0-2924 GCA_964591795.1 uncultured archaeon
GCTTGAGGTTCATCATTTTTAACAAAATCTCCTCCACCAATCCAAAAGTCATAACAAACTTCTGCATATTCAGCTGAAGTTAAACCCATTTTTGGTTTAATAATTGTACCTAATATAGGTCGATTATAAACATTTAAATATTTTCTCATATCATCAAGAGTATAAGAAGGACCATCATACTGTTCTAACATAGTTTGAGGAAACCACATATCTAATAATTTTAAAGCTGAAACTTCTTTCATACCTAAAACATTTCCTACCACATAGGTTAAAATATTTTGTATATTTCCACCTCTATCAAAAAGTCTCCAAGGATATGCAATCCATACTAAATTTTTTTCAATATCAAGTTTATACACTAAACCATTCATTTCTTTTGAAAAAGCAGTTTCTGTTTGAACTGAAAAATTAGTTCCTGTTGAAGATTCTGCTGAAATTTCACAAGCAGCTTGTAAGAAATTAAAATCCTTACCTGGTTTTAAATAAAACGCACATAACATATATTCTCCATTCTTAACATTTGGAATGTTGAAATTAACATATGCTTGTTGATGTGGGTTTAATGTTTTAAATAATTCATCATACATTTTTTATCACCTTTATGTTTTAAAAATATAGTAAATCATATTATTTAAAAATGGTTGTTTTTAAATAGAATTACTTATACTTAAGAAACTTTTTAATAAGTTAAATTTTATTTAAAATCCATATTTATTTTTATTTCTTCAAGAACAGCAGTTATAAAATCATTTAAAAAAATATTTAATTTAATTTCACACAATAAAATTTGCTTTCTTGAAATTGCTGCTGCAAAATTTTTATCTTTAAACTTTTTTAAAATGGATTTAGTTTTTGCTAAAGTAATATCCTTATCAGGTCTCATTAAAACATAAGCTCTAATAATTCCTGTTAAACCATCTATAGAATAAAGTGCATGTTCAATTAGGTTTTCTCGTCCAATATTTAAAGCGTCATTGTGAGATTTTATAATATTTATTATTTCTTGAGAAACATTTTCTTTTTTTAAAATTATTTCACCTACAAGACAATGAACATTAATATCTCCACCATACTCTTCAATATCGATATCATGTAAAGCCCCAATTAAAAACCACTTATTTTGATCAATTTCAGAAAGTTTTAATAATTTAGAAACACCAAGCATACCATAACCAACCATTAAAGAATGCTCTAGATTTCCTTTTTTTTTTACATACTTATTTAAAATTTCAATTATTTGTTCTTTTGTAAGGTTCATAATATATCAATATTTTATATTTAAATGAATTAAGAAATTCTAACTACACTAATTATTTTAAAATTATTATTCATATCAACAACACTAAATTTTATTTTTTGAGACGAAGGCATTATATCATAAGAATCATAAAAAATAACTATATTATTATAATCTAAAGTATACACCAGACTAGTTTCCTGTTTAATAATATTTAAATTACCTACATTAACTTCATCTTTAATTTTATCAATACTTTTTTGATTTTTAATTTCTTGTCTAATACTTACAGTATTTGTAACACTATCAATTAATATTGGATTATTTGGATTCATTACTACTTCCTTATAACTACCAACTCCAGAATCTTTAAGTTCTAAAATAAGATCATTAATTAAAGATAAATTATTTTTATTGGTTTTCATTATTTGACCATCTTCAAGTGATCCAAAATAACTTGTTGCAAAATAAGTAAATATACCTAAAAAAACAATACTTACAAAAAGAATTGCAATTCCAGAAAATAATGAAACTACAGCTTTATTTTTTATTTTAATCATATTTAATCTTATTTTTAAGTTGTTGATTTATTAAAATCTAATAAATCTATAGAAATAATTATTTTATTAGTTATAAAATTATAATCACTATATTTAAACACATATTTCACTTTGCCTTTGTTAAAACTAGTTAAATTACAATCAATATTAATATCAGAATTATTAATTGATTTTGTAAAATATAATCTATTACTCACATTTATAATATTTACATCATTAATATTAAATTCGCTTTTTATATTTTGAGAATATTTAATTTCTCCTTTAATTAAATTACTATTACAATCAACCTCTAAAACATCAGGATTAAATATTGTTACCTCTCTTGCTGAAAATCTTGCTTTTGCAACATTATCAAAAGTATTTGAAATTAAATTAATATTATTAATCATTTCATCAAATTGATATTTTTCTTCATTTTGAGTAATAGTTCCTTGCACCATAGAAACAATTGTTCCTAAAACAATTAAACTTATGAATATATAAAGAAAATAAGAAATTAAATTTGCTGCTCCTTTTTGATTTTTTATAAACATATTTTATCAATTTAAATTAACTATTTACATCTGGTCTTTCTCTTGTTGTACTTGATAAAGAAACATCGGTTGAATCTATTTCTCTTGAAAAACTAATTTGATTTTTACCTGTTTTAGTAATATAAATAGTTGTTCTAATATTTGTTAAATCAATATCACCAGTAAAAACAATTCCTTGAACTGTTAAACCAACAATTAATTTTTGAACATCTCTTTCAGTATATATATTACCCTCAGTAACGTAAAGACCTTCTTTATAATAATCTCCAGAGATTATATGGTAAACTTCAATGGTTTGATTTTTAGAACTAATTTCAAGATTTATTTTTGAAAGATCTATGGTTAAAGGAGAAGTTGAACCAATTGGTTGAGCTAACACTTTATTAATTTTACTTTCAATATTTTGAATATATAACTTTGATTCTTGAAAATTTTTTTGAGAAGATGATTTTTCAATAGCAGGCATTATTCCTGCAAATATCATGGCTACAACACCAATTATTATAAATATAACTAGAATATAACTTAAAACTTCTGATGCTCCTTTTTGTGTTTTATAAATATTTTTAGAAATCATATATATTCTTTATT
>CAZQEL010000049.1:0-2906 GCA_964591795.1 uncultured archaeon
ATTAAGCCTCTACGGAAGAGATATCCTCTTCAAAAATGCAAAAGAATGTGATGAACATATACAAGGAAACAAACACCATTATACTTCAAATGCTCAGAGTTTTGGAAGTTGTGCTTGGAGAAATTCTGGCATGGAATTAATTTCTAATTTTATTAAATCTTTAACTTAAAAAAAATGGAAAATCAAAAAAAATATAAAATAGGTCAAAAACTATATTATTCTGTTAAAAGTGGTAAAGTCTATGAGTGTGAAATAATTGCAATTAACGGCAAATTAAATAAATTTATATAAATAGTTTTTTTATTGTAATTTTATTTATATATTTGCATTCTAATTTAAAGACCAAGCAATGCTAAAAAATAAAAATATTATATCCTACAAGGAAATTAAACACAGTTTGCATGCTTGGTCGCTAAAAATAACTGTGTTTTTTTCTTTTGTGGGATTTTTTATATAATACAGTTGCTTAAAAGCAGTAAATAATATATTAAGATTAATACTTATTTAATGAAAAAATATTATTGGTTAAAATTAAAAAATGATTTCTTTGATAGTGATGATATAAAATTAGTTGAAGCTATGCCAAACGGCAAAGATTACATACTTTTTTACATGAAATTACTTTTAAAATCAATAAACACAAAAGGGCGATTATTGTATAAAGATATTATTCCATATACACCTGAGATGCTCAGCACAATAACAAATACAAATATTGATGTTGTTAAATCTGCAATTAAATTATTTTCAGATTTGCAATTAATAGACATGTTTGATAATGGAGAATTATACATGATAGAAACTGAAAACATGATAGGTTCGGAAGGAGATAGTGCTGAGAGAGTTAGAAAATACAGGGAAAGGAAAAATAACAAAGTGTTACAAAGTAACAATGATGTAACAAAAAGTAACACAGAGAAAGAGAAAGAAAAAGAGGAAGATTTAGATAAAGAAAAAAATAATAATACGCAAAAAGATTTAATTTTTTCTAATTATAAAGAAATATATTTACTTTTTACACAACCAAAAAGAAAAATTAAAATACCAAATAAACAATCAAAAACATTTTTAGCTTATGAAAAAACTATTGATTTATTAAGTTTTGATGAAATGAAAAATTGTATTGATGGATATTTGAAATATTTAAGTTTAACAGATTGGAGAATTAAAAAAGGATTTACAGCATTTATGAATAGTCAAGAAATGTTGTTTGAAGACTGGCAGGGTTTAATTGATGATGCAAACAAGAAACAAAAAAACGGATATAAGCCACAATCTGCGACTGACTTAAAAAAATATCTAGTAGAACACGTAAAATCAGTGAAAAATGAAATATATGTTGATGAATATAAATTAGTTTTAAACAATTTTGCATTAAAACCAAAATTTTGGAGTTTAGAATTTGCTTTTGAATATTCAGACTATGAAAATATTGTTGAGATGTCAAAAAATAAGTTAAAGGCAATAGAAGTATTAAATTATTATTCTAAATTGCCGGCGACTTATAAGCTTGACAAAAAAAGTTTTATACAATCGATTTTAAATTACATTAATAAAAAAAAATAATGAGATATAAATTAACAGAAAAAGAGGAAATAATAATTGATAAAGCTGTCAATTGTTTAAATGCAAAATTTGATTGTGAAAGTTCAGAATGGATTTATTATTTTGAAATAAAAGATGAAAATATTTCCTCAGAATATGATATTTGTTATTCTAAAAAATGTTTAAAAGAACAAAAAAAATATATTAACGGATTGAAGAAGAAAAAAGAATTAGGAACGGATATTGAAAAGGGATGGATTAAAGAAGTTGCATCTTCAAACGATAGTGACCATGAAGAAATTTTACGTTGTTCGGTTTGTGAAAAACCACTGAACGAATTTTTAACTTGGATAAAATATGAATTTCAATATTTTCAAGAATGCGATATAGATAATGATAATAGTGAAGCATTAAAAAAAATAATAAATAATAATTATTTTGAATTATTTGTAATATTTCAATCAATGCCATCGTGTGATTTTCAAAGAAATAAAGATTTCGAGAAAGAAAAAGAATTATTTAAAGATGTTGTAAAGTGGGCTAATTTTGTTTGTCGGCATTACTCATAATATATATCAAAATGAAAGATAACAGCAAAATTTATGACGAAATTTTATCTCCACTTTTTTCTCAAATATTAGATATTTGTAAAGAAAATGATATACAAATGTTTTATGCAGTAGCTTTAAAGAGATTAGCTGTTTTTAATATTGAAATTGCAGATGGGTTTCATACAAAAACCGATTTAGACGAAAGATTTATCTCTAAATGTATATCTGATGTTGAAAGTTTCAATAAAACAAAAGACAGCGAATTTAGTTACACTTAACGTCCGGTATTAAAACTGGAAAAAAAATTCCTGTTTTTTTATTGTTTTTAATATATTGTTATATTCTTCTTTTTAATCAATCAAAATATTATGAAAAAAAAATGTAGTAAGTGTGGTGAAATAAAAGATGTGAGTGAGTTTTGTAAAGAAAAACAGAATAAAGATGGATACCATGGAAAATGCAAAAAGTGTCTTAAAGAATATCAAAAGATGTATAAAGAAAAAAACAAAGAAAAATTAAATGAAATAATAAAAGAGTATCACAAAAATAATAAAGGTAAAATAAAAAAACAAAGAGCGTTATTTTACAGAAATAATAAGGATAGATTAAGTAAACAGAGAAAAGAATACTATAATAAAAACAAAGAAAAACTAAATGAAAAGAGTAGAGAATATCACCACAAAAACAAAGAACGTTTAAATGTAAAATCAAGAGAATATAACATTAAGAATAGAAAAAAAATAAACATTGCTAAAAACGAGTATGATAAAAAAAAGAGAAAAGAGAATCCTGAGTATAAGCTTTTACAAA
>CAZQEL010000050.1:0-2822 GCA_964591795.1 uncultured archaeon
TTTTGTTTCTATATTCTAATAATTTATTAACTTTTTTTATTGTATTAATAGATTGTTCAATAATACCATCTAAAAAATATTCAAACCAACCATTGTAATCGCTGTTTGTAGACATATTTAATAAATGATAATAATATTGTTCTTTATTTTTATCAAAGTATTCACTTAAATAAAGTATAGGTTTATCTAATAATTTAGATTTACATAAATATAACATGATTAAAAGTCTACCAACTCTTCCATTTCCATCTACAAATGGATGAATAGCTTCAAATTGATAATGAATTAATGCTGTTTTTATTAATATAGAAGTATTATCCTCTAAATTAATATATTCAATAAGATTATTTAATAAAGAAAATACATTTTCAGGATTTGGAGGATTATATTTAGAGGTCTCTAAGTTACTATCTGGTGTTCCAATCCAATTTTGCACATCTCTTATTTTTCCTACAAATTCATTATTACCCCTAACATCAGTTAATAATATTTTATTTAATTTTAAAACTAATTCTAAAGATATCTTTTTTGTATTTATTTCTTCAAGACCTATTTCTAAAGCTTTTATATAATTTAAAACTTCTTTTAAATCATTATTTAAATTTTTATTTTGTAAATCTGCTTTAAAAACATCTGAAAGAGATGATCTTGTTCCTTCTATTTTAGAACTTAAAACAGCTTCTTTTTTTAAATAAGGTTTTAAGAACAAATCTGAATTGGGTAAATTATTTATAAGTCCAGATAATTTGCCTAGATTATTATTTGCAAGTTCAATTTTTTTAATAATATTCTCAGAATATAGTATTTTAATTGGCAAGGTATTTGGTATAAATACAGAATAATTTTTTTTATTTAAAGTTAAATCTAATAAACCACCATTTGGTTTTTTAAAAATATTACTATCCATATTTAATGTATTATCAAACTTATATATAATACTTATTATTAATAGTATCAAAAGCACCCTTATTTGATACTTTTAATATTAAAATTAACGTTAATGATACTTTTTTCCAAAATAGTATCAAAAGTAGTATTTTTTGATACTTTCTAAAGCAAACTTAACATTAGTAATACTTTTAGAAGATAATTAAAATTAAATAATAATCTTAGTACTCCTCTAGCTAAAGATAACCCTTAAAACCATCTCAAAACTCTTAAAATTATCAAAAAAAGAAAAAATAAAGATAAAAACAACAAAAGTTAATATAACTATTGGAAAATATAATAAAAGATTTCTAAATAACACTAAAGGCCATAAAATTATATCTAATGTAAATAAAGTTAATTTATCAGCTGTAGTATTATTTTCTAAACTAGTTTTAGTATAACCATCTGTAATAGAAAGTAAACTTCCAAAATTTAAAAATATATTAATAATTGCAAAGGTAAGTCCAATTAATAGATATATTGTTATTTTTGG
The DNA here is from genome assembly GCA_964591795.1 of uncultured archaeon. Classification (GTDB taxonomy): domain Archaea; phylum Iainarchaeota; class Iainarchaeia; order Iainarchaeales; family CSSED10-239; genus Forterrea. The sequence goes on from CAZQEL010000050.1 coordinate 1,424, forward strand.
TTTGTTTTGCATAATATTATTATAGAACAAAGTTATTTTAAATACAACGTATTTACAACATAAATATATATATAATACAACCTATAACCTAAATATGAAAGAGTTAAGTTATGTTCTTAGTGGTCAATTAAGAAAAAAAGTAATTGAGTCTTTAATCATACCTACAACCCCTACAGAGCTTTCAAAGAAGTTAAAAGGGGATAGATCTTCTATATCAAGGGTTTTACTTTTCTTTCAGGAAAAGAGTCTTGTTAAATGTATAAATCAAGAGGATAAAAAAGGTAGAATCTATCAACTAACAGATAAAGGTAAGAAAGTTTATGATATTTTAAGGAAGATGTGATTATTTTATTAAAACAAAAAATAATGGGCAAAAGCCCATTAATTTATTTTAAAATGGATATTAGTCCAAGTATAAAACCTACAATAAGAAACCAAAACCAATATTTGGATCCAAATGCAACTAATACACCTGACAATGCTATACTAATTGATGCAACACCATAACCAAAAGTATTTATGTTTATAGCCATTTTTTTACATCCTTTTATTTTTTTAAATAAATTAAAAATTTATTTTTTATTACAAACTGGTTTATATATGTTGATCAATTCTGTTTCAATTTTTAACCGATTTTCCTTACCATTAATTTCAGAAAATACCACAAAAATATCTTTTTTATTTGAATTCTGTAACCAACAACTGTAGCTATGATGATTATCAGGAAATCCTCTTAAAGATAAATCTTCAGATTGGCCAATATATAAACAATTAAAAGAATTATTATCTAATTTAACTAAAATTAAATATATTCCTTCAATACTTGGCACATTCCAATTATTTAATTCAACAGGAGAACTAAAAGAAATACTTTGTGAATTAATATTAACTTGCATAAAAAACCTCCTTTATACCTAAAGGTTGAAATAAAATAAGATTTAAGTAGGTTTTTAAATGTTTTTACCTACTATAAATATACTTTATTGAAGCAACCTAAAATAAGTTTAAGAAAAATAATTTACCTGGAAGTATTTTATTTAATTTCAATCTTAAACTTATTTTACAGATTCTGGAATCGAACCAAATAAGAAAATATTATTGCTTTCTATAACCATATTCTGTATAATACAAATATATTAGTAGATTTTGTTTATACACTGTTTGGTTTAAAATACGAATAAACTGCATAAAAAAGGATACTAAAACAAAGTTAAAATAAATTTAAAGGTTATATTTAGTATTATAAATATATAATTTATTAAATATGACATTAATAAAATATACTTTTAACTACCAGAAAATATTATTATTGTTATCTTTGCATAATATTAAATTTAATTAAACCTAAATATCAAGTATTTAAAATTATTTTATTTCCTACAAAAAATTATTTTTAATT
>CAZQEL010000051.1:0-2724 GCA_964591795.1 uncultured archaeon
TAACGTCAAGGCTAAGGTTAGTAGCCTTTAATACTAACCATCAAATTATAACAAGACCTAGTTAGGCTATTAATTTTAGCCATTGTTAGGCACAGTTAATTATGAAATTATGTGATAGATATAAACTTAACAAAGATGCCAAAGTAAATGAATCTTGCATTTGTCCATCTTGTAATACTGAATTTATAAAGACTAACTACCAACAAGCGTTTTGCAAAAGTAAACAAGGAACTAAATGCAAGGACAAATATTGGAATACAGTAACCCCTGAAAAGAGAAATAACACTACAAGAATAAGCCCTGCAAGTGCAAGATGGACGACTAAACAAGAAAAATACAGAGAAGACAATTTCAATCCTGATGATTATGAACACCCATTTAGTAGTGAAGCACTTGGTCAGTCTTAATTGTGCCTAACGGTTAGTGTATGTATAGTTTTTAAAAAGCGGAAATATGGAAACAGGAATTAGAAGAACAATAGGTGGTTATCAAGTATGGTTTAAAATAGATAACCAAACGTTTCACTTAGATGAACACGTTGAAGAAACAGAAAAGGATAGTTTAGAAGTTGCACAGTTCTTTGAAAGAATGCTAAAAGTAGCTTTTAAAAAATTAGATATACACGTTGTTAGCAAAACGAAGTGAACGTTTTAATGTTTGCTAACGTTCTGTGCATGAATTTTAAAATTACGGGTATTAACCACAAAACTAAATAGAATGAGCAAATTACAAGAAATAAATTTATTAAAAAATATGTTAATATCAAAAGGTTATTGGATAATAAATGGAATAAAATCAGATTTTATCTCAGATAAAAAAGAGTTTGCAAATAAAGAAACTTTTGAAAAATATAAAATTTCGATTAACAAACAAATAGGCAAAAACAAAACAGCTTATTTTTATTATACAGAATTATGAGATATATAATAGATACAAAATTATTAATTAAAATAAATAAACCTTAAAAATAACAAAATATGAAAAAGATATTATTATTAGCATTTTTACTATCAATGGTAGCATTTGCTAAAAAAGACACTTTAACGAAGGGAGTTTGTAAAATTAAAAATTATGGAATTTTAAATATTCCTTCTCCTGATTATAGTTCTATAATAAATTATAAAGGACAAATATTAATTACGGATAAAACAATATTTGATTATGAAAAAGAATGCTATAATGATAGTACATTAGTACAAGTAAATGTAAATCCAGATAAAAATATTTCACATAATGGAATTACAACTTGTGTATATTATCCTCCAATATGGGAAAATAAGTGGAGTCATAAAGACTCTTCATTTAAAGGTTTTATATTATGGCTTCATAAAAAAAAATAAAACTATGAATGATAATGAATTAAATGAAATAGGAAAATGGTTAAATACTAAAGGATTCGATTTAAATTTAAAAGATTGTTTCTGGATGGAAGATTATATTGCAAATGAAACTACATTTAGAGAATTAGCAAGTCTTTTAAAAGACTATATTAATAAAGAAAAGATAAATTATGTCACTACAATAGACAAATTTTGTGATTTTATTAATATACCTTTTGAAACTTTAAAAATAAAAACAAGGAAGAGGAAAATTTGTGAACCAAGGCAGGTTTTAATGTATCTTTTAAAATTAGATGGATTTAAAAAAAAAGAAATAGCGTTAATATTTAAAAAAGACCGCACAACAGTTTACCACGCATTTAAAACAGTAAAAAACTTAATAATCGTAGATGAAAAATTCAGAAATAAATATAATCTCTAAATTAAATAAATAATGAATTATTATAAAAAGTCTGATGGCGAAAGAATATCAAAATCAGAAATTGACAGGCGAGTAAGGATTGCTAAAGCTGAAAAATTGCAAGAACAAAGAAATGAGTTTGGGTATAACTTCTGTGAAGAAAAAGGATGCGGACGTTCAGATGGATACATAGATTGCAGTCATGATAAATCTGTGAATGATTGTCAGCGGGAAGGGATGTCAGAGCTTGCTTATGATAAAAATAATATTACAATAAGATGCAGAGATTGTCATATTATTTGGGATTCTAAATATTAAAATAAAGTTATGGCAAAATTTGCATAAAAAAATTTAAAAATTGCGGTAAATAAATTGGTAACAAATAAAAAATAATTATGATGGGAAAAATATCTTATTTAATTGACATTAAATTACCCACTCTCAATGAATATATAAATTTAGAGCGAACAAATGGATATGCAGCAGCAGCACTTAAAAAAAAGTATACAAATTATTGTGCTATTTATGCTAATAATGTTCAGTCATTAGAGGGTTTATATGATATTGTTTTAGATTGGGAAACTGCAAATAACAGAGAAGATCCAGATAATTTATATTTCGGAATAAAATTTATTTTAGATGGATTGATAAAAGTTCAAAAGAACGGATTTAAAGATGGAAGAAAAAATATTAGACGAATTTATCACAATATTAAAACAACTGGTAAATTCCAAGTAACTGTAAATTTAATAGAAATTAGAGGTACAAGTAATGCAGTATAGGGATATTATATTTTAATGTGGATTAATTATAACAAAATTTAATAAAAATGAAAGACAAAATTTTAGAAGAGTACAAAAAAGGAAATATTGTAGTTGCTGGATTTGAAGGGTTGCAAATAATGAAACTAAAAGACTTTATTACGAATGGCGCTATGTTTTCGTTGTTTTTCACAATGAAATATAGCGTGTGTTAGCTGACTGG
>CAZQEL010000052.1:0-2680 GCA_964591795.1 uncultured archaeon
TTTTAGTTAAAACCTTTTCTTTAGCTAAAATTTTCTGTTCAATAATTTTATCTATGGATAAATTTTTCTCCATACTTTCTTTACCTAAATTTAAATACAAACCATAGACTTCACTTTTTCTCCAATTTTGTATAGCCGTAGCTCTCTTCAGATAAGACTCTTTTTCCAGAGACCTAATCTTATCCATAATCTTCTGGGCTGCTTCCGTAGGATTAGCAGATAAACGTCTAAATGTTAACAAAGTAATCTCTGAAAATTCATCTATCGGACCAACCACTCTTTCTTTTTTCTTAACTCCTGTTATTACTGGTTTGGTATGAAAAACCTGTTTTCTGTTGATGATAGGTATAGTAATCTCTTTAATTTCAGGTTTAATTTTTTGTCGCGGATCAATATTTGCTAAATTTTCTACTCGTTGTAATGGTTTTTTAAGTTCATTGCTTTTATCTTTTTGATCTTCAACGACAACACCTCCAACTTCATCGATTTTAGTTTTAATATTATCCAAAAGATCTATTAATTTATTTGCTAAATCATTTTTCAAAGCTAAACCAGAACGATCAATGGGAGCCTTTAATAATGCCAAAACGTCAACTTTAGTTCTAGTATGTTTCAAAAAAGACAAAACCATATTGCCCAATCTTTTTTCTAATTCTGGCAATAAACCTAAATCATAATTTTCTAAAAGTTTTTTCAATATTTTATTTAGACTGTATTTCTTGACTTCCTTTTTCTGCTCTAGACCTGAAGACTTCTCGTTCATCTTTTCTATTTTCTTTATTTCTTTAGTAATATCATCTTCATCTTGTACGTCAAAATAAAAACTAGCTTTTTTATCCCAGACAACAGGAGGCGGTGGAGCTAGATTTATTTCTTCCATCCCCGTATCCAAGAGTTCCTTACTATCTGAAAATTTCTCTTTTCTTTCAAATCTAGACATATCTAAATCTGAAAAATCTCCATGCGAAAAAATTTGAAAATTTTCATCTTCTTTAATAATAATTTCGTCATTTATATCAGAAAAATTACTAAGATTATTTTTTGTTTCAATGTCTGGCATAAATTAGTTACAAGTTTAAAATTAAAAGTTGAAGGTATCTTAAAATATATAATTGTACCCTCTACTTTAATAAGCTTCATAAATATTAATTACTTATATTATAACATAATTTTAAGCTAAAATAAAAAACCGCTAAAAATTTTAACGGTACTAAAAATCTAAAATAACTATTTTTTACAAACACTCACTCGATCATTTCCATTTCCCGATAATTCTAATTTCTCAATCTGGAAACCAGTCTTTAATAATAATCTTTTTAATTCACTGTGAGTAAAACTATGATAATAACGATTAGCCATATTATTCCCCTGATTATCCTTGTAGGGAATTAAAAAATCATTCCAAACTCTTTTTTTAGAATTAAAAATATATTTAAAATAACGCTTTTGCATTAGATTCCAATTAGTCATCAAAAAATATCCTCCAGGCTTCAGCCAAAAATAAACATCTTTCAAAAATTTAATTCTGTCTTTCCTAGTTTTTAAATGATGAAAAGTGGCTACACAAAAAATAATATCAAATTTATCTTCTGAGAATGAAGAGTCTAGAACATCCTGAACAATAAATTCAGTACTTTTGATTTTACCTCTCTCCTCTTTTCTGGCATAATTAAGTTGCTTCTCGGAAATATCTGTAAAAATACAATCCATTTCAAAATCCTTTAAAATACGAATAATTCGTCCGCTTCCACAACCCAAATCTAAAACCTGTTGACCATCTGCTAAATATTGTTTAAAATTTATTAACTGTAACGATAAAGCTCTTTTTCTGGTCAAACTAAAATGATCGGCCACCTGATCATAAGCTTTTCTGACATCGTTATTATTCATAATATATTATATTTAATACTCTACACATGAATTTATTATACCAAAAAATTGTTCAAGAACTAATTAAAAAATCCTACAAAAATAGAAATGCTTTTGAATTAGCTAAAAAAAGATCCTGTGGAAAACATAAAATAAACCCAGTCATGAACTCTGTTTTAATAACTGCCTATCGAAAACTACTTAAAGATAAAAAAATTAAACAAAACTTAAATTTTGAAGGATTAACTATTGCTCGAGCCACTCGAACAATTTCTGGTGTAACTCCAATAACTGTTTTAACTAAACCCTATCAATGTCCTGGCAAATGTATTTATTGTCCTCACGAAAAAAACATGCCAGTTAGCTATTTATCTAACGAACCAGCAGCCCAACGAGCCAAAGGTTTAAATTTTAATCCCTACCAACAAGTTCAATATAGAATTAAAGCTCTAGAAACCAATGGTCACACAGTTGATAAAATAGAACTTTTGGTTTTGGGTGGTTCCTGGAATGCCTATACTCGAAATTATCAAGATAACTTTATTGCTAAATGTTTTCAAGCTGCCAATGATTATCCTAGAAATAAAGAAAAAATAAAAACTACTCTGGAAAAAGAATTAAAAAGAAATGAAAAAACTAAATATAGAATTATTGGTGAAACTTTAGAAACTCGCCCCGACCTGATAAATCAAAAGGAAATCATTGCTATGAGAAAACAAGGATGTACTCGTATCCAATTGGGAGTACAACATACTGATGATAAAATTCTTAAAAAAGTTAAAAGAGGTCACGGACAAAAAGAAATTATTGA
>CAZQEL010000053.1:0-2675 GCA_964591795.1 uncultured archaeon
GAAATTAATTTATTTTATATACCACTAATCCTTGGATTAGTTTTATTAATTCTTATGGTTTCAAGCAAAAAATGGCAATCAGTATTATCTGCAATGAATTATCAAGTTTCTTTTAAAGAATCGTTTTGTATAGTTATGGGAGCACTACCTATTTCTCTAATCACTCCAGCCCGTTCTGGCGATTTAATTAGATCATATTATTTAAAAAATAAAATTCCCATAGGTAGAACTATGGGAGCTGTTTTTGCTGAAAGAATTATTGATATTTTAATTTTAGCAACTTTTTCTTTATTTGGTGGTTTATTTTTTAAAAATTTATTATTTATATTTATTCCTGTTTTTATTTTTTTCTCAATTGTTCTATTTTTTCTTATCGTTCGTAAAATTAAATTTCTTTTTAATTTAAAATGGCAAGAAAGGATTGATCAATTTTTATATATTTCAAAAATCTTTTTTAGAACTCCTAAGAAAACACTACCTATTATATTTTATTCTACAATTCTTTGGCTAATGGTTGTATTAGAAACCAAAATACTCTTTCTTGCTCTAGGAGCAAATATTCCGATTATTTATATATTTGCAGCTTTTCCTTTGTCTATTTTTATTGGACTTATTCCTATTACATTAGCTGGTATGGGCACTCGGGATTCAGCTATTATTTATTTCTTTGCACATCTAGCGAATCCTAGTATTTGTTTAGCCATGGGTCTTCTTTATTCTTTTTTTGGTTATTTGCTATTGGTTATGCTTGGATTGCCTTTCATGAAAAAAATGCTTCGGAATTAATTAACTAAATTCATTAGCCATCCTTTATTACGAGACATTTCTGGGATAATTGGTTTTAAAGAATTGGAAGCAACATTAACGACCTTTGTTTGATTAATAATTTTTCCTGTTAATTCATCTGAATATCCTAAAATATATTTAACACCAAATTGCTCAAAAGCCCAATCTAATTTATTGTCCTCCAATAAATCTGCAACTGTTTCTGATCTAAATATTACAACAGATTTATTTGTTAAGTAATTTAAACTATATACGGACACTGAATCTAAACCAACTGCAATAATATCCTTATCATTAATGTTTAGTTTTTTAATTTCTTGACCATAGGATTGGATCATTAGACTATGACTATTATCATATATCCTACTCCAAGCAACATGATTTACTAAAATGAGATGGTATATAACAATAAATAAAAGTGCGATATAAAGAAAAACTTGTTTTTTCTTTTTTAAATTAAAATAATTACTAAATAATTTAATTAAAAATATTAATCCTAAAGAAATTAATAATGTAATTGCCCAATTAAAATCGATTAAATGATTCCTACCAACTAAAACGATAAAAGACATTAAAAATATAGTTGAAATAATCCAATAAATAAAAAATTGATATAAATATTTATTTTTTTGTCTTAAGCTATAAAGACCTAAAAAAATTAAAAATAAAATAAATGGCCCACCAGTATCTTCTAAAGAAACGAATCTAAAAATATGCCTTGAACTAATCGTTAAGCCAATGCGGGCTCTGTCAAATAAACTTATATCTACAATGCCCATATTTTTTAATCGTTTAATTTTATACAATTCTTCCATTAAAACTATTTCATTGTTATCTATCTTGTTTTGTAAATCAGTTAAAAATTCTTCTTGTCCAAAATGATAAGTATATGGATCAGGATAAATATGACCATAATAACTAAAATCTGTCCCTTTGTTTTGTTCTGAAACATGTGTGGTAAATAATTGCAAATAGGAATTGTGAGCAACATTAGGCAACCAGAATATAGCAAAAATAATCATAAAAGGAATAAAAATGTAAAATAAAGGTTTTTTTTGTTTCTTAAACCACAAAAACAACAAAAGAAATGGAGCAATTAAAAATAAAGACTCCCTAGATAAACAAGCTAATATTAAAAAAATACCTGATATAGGCAAACAAATATAGTTATATTTATTTTTTAATCCGTAGAAGAACAAAAAGAAGAATAAAGACAAAAACAATAAAGCAAATTCATAGCTACTAATAAAATATGGCGATTGCCAGTTAAATGGTAATAAAATATAAACTAAAGAAAAAACAAAAGCTGTTTTAAAATTAAATAAATGAAAAATAAGTCCAGTAAAAATAACTAAAACTAAAGCATTAATAAAAATAGAGAAAAGAATTAAGTGATTAGCTTGAGGCAAACCAATAAAATCAAACATTTTGCTATAAAGCAAAGGGGTTAATTTATTTCCTTTAGCTGAAAGAATGCCTTCATCCTTAACCAAACTTGAAGATAAAACAATATTAATATTATTTTCAACCGAATAAAAATTATTTTCATAAAGATTATGTGCTAATATAGAATCAGCAGAAGGGGCAGAAGGACTATATCCTTTAAATAAAATTGGGGAATACCAAATACCTATAGCTAAAATAAATACTACTAATAAAAATATAGTAATAAACAAAAAATGCTTCCATTGATTAAATAAATTTGTTAATATCATAATAACTTTATATGATTAAAAATCTTTATTATAAATTATATCATTTTTTAAGAGAAACACAAAGATACACTAAAACAGACAATGTTTATTTAGTTAAACATGGTTCTTGGTTAACTATTGGACAAATAATTTCATCTATTTGTTCCTTTTTACTTGCAATTGCTTTTGCTAATT
>CAZQEL010000054.1:0-2653 GCA_964591795.1 uncultured archaeon
AAAAGAAAGATTAAGCATTTCTTTAGAGTAGGGTTTTGAATATAAACGGCTTAAATTACTAAATTTAACCTTGTCGCAAGTCTTACATTCTTTAATATTCTTCATTTTGCCGTGTATTATTTCAAGATTAGAGTAATACATCCAAAAATCATTAGTATATATAGCTTCGCCTTTAACATCTAAGAATTCTTCTTCGTCCATGCCATTTTTTTGAAGTTTGCCCATTACTTTAGCAGTATCATCAAACATTTTCTGTAAAATCTCTTTTGTTAGTGGGTCTTTATTTAAAAGTCTAATATATCGGTAAACAATTACAAATCTTTGAAAAATATTCCTCTCAATACAAAAAAGCCGGGTTAGCTCCAGCATTTTTTGCTTGATTTTTTGAGGGGAAATAGACATTTGTTATACGTTTATTTTTGTTTATATTTTTAATCAAAATTAAATGTTTTTTTAATAAATCTTAATTCTAGTATAACCTTTATTTGATTGTTTTGAAAGAAGATAAAACTGGGGATAAATGGGTTAACATTTGACTTCAAAGAGTAAAAAATGGTAAATTAAGAAAATGGAGCAAGAAAAAAATAAAAATTTATAATATTTATGACTACTAAAAAAAAGAAAAAAATAAATGTTTTAAGTCTTTTTGATGGCATTTCATGCACTAGAATTGCATTGGAAAAATTAGGGATAGAAGTAAATAATTATTACGCTTCTGAAGTTGATCAGCATGCTATTAAAGTTTCAAAAATGAACTATCCGGATATAATACAATTAGGCGATATAAAAAAAATTTCAGCAAAGAATTTAGAAAAGATAGATCTACTTATTGGAGGAAGTCCTTGTCAAGATTTAAGTAATGCTCAAATTGGTAAAGGTCTTAAGGGAGAGAAGTCGAGATTGTTTTACGAATATATCAGAATCTTAAAAGAAGTTAATCCTAAACATTTTTTATTAGAGAATGTAAAAAATAAATGGGCTAATTTGATGAGTGATATTGTCGGGACAGACTATATTTCAATTAATTCTGCTACTTTTTCTGCACAATCAAGACCAAGGTATTACTGGACGAATATTAAATATCCTGATTTTCCAAAAACTGAATCAAATGAAATTATTTCTAGTATTATAGAGAATGATGTTGATGAGGCTTTTTATTTTGATAACAAAGGCTTAAATAACTTTTTGAAGAATCAAAAAGTAAATAATACGAATAAGCAATTTGGTATAATAAAACTTTTTGATATTCCTAAAACAATAATAAATGATAATGACAGGCAAAGAAGGGTGTATTCAATAAACGGTAAATCACCCACAATCTTAGCGAGAGCAGATACTGCTAAGATTCTATTAAAAAATAGGGTTAGAAAATTAACTCCAATCGAATGTGAACGTCTTCAAAAGATTCCTGATAATTACACAAGTACATGTTCAAACACGCAGAGATATAAAATGGTCGGAAATGCCTTTACTGTAGATGTTATTGCTCACTTTTTAAGTGGCATGCTAAAAGCAATATAAATAAATAATTTTAAATATGAAGTTTATTGATTTATTTAGTGGTATAGGAGGTTTTAGAATTGCGCTTGAAAGCGTAGGCGGTGATTGTGATTTTAGTTCAGATATAGATAGATATGCTTGTAAAACATACGAAGATAATTTTGGAGAATATCCTCTTTCTGATATTACAAAAATAAAACCTAAAGACATTCCAGATTTCGATATTTTATGTGGTGGTTTTCCTTGTCAGCCATTTAGTATTGCGGGGATGCGAAAGGGATTTGAAGACACAAGAGGAACTTTATTTTTTGATGTTGTAAGAATAATTAGAAACAAAAAACCACGTTTTTTTATATTGGAAAACGTAAAAGGACTAGTTAATCATGATAATGGTAAAACATTAAAAGTGATATTAAATTCATTAGCTACAAAAATAAACGGTAAAAAGAACGAAAATAAATATAAAGATAATTTGAAATATAACGTTTTTTATAAAGTTTTAAATTCAAAAGATTTTGGAGTTCCTCAAAATAGAGAGAGAATATTTATTGTTGGTTTTTTGGATCAGGAAGTTAAATTCAAATTTCCTTCAAAATCAAAAATAAACCATTCTCTAAAAAATATTTTAAAAAGAGACGTAAAAAATCATAACATATCAAGCACGGCCTCTGATAATATTATTAACAATTTAAAAAAACATTCAAAATTTAAGGAGATGAAAAATAAAAAATATCTTCTAGCTTATGAAATAAGAAAATCAAAATGTTCATTCCGTTATGATGGCTTCTCGCCAACGTTAACAGCGAAGATGGGTACCGGAGGGAATAATGTTCCAGTATTAGTTAGCGATATGAGAAAGTTTACCACAAAAGAATGTCTAATGATTCAAGGCTTTCCAAAAAGTTTTAAAATAAAAGAAAATAATTCCCAAAGTTACAAACAAATAGGAAACAGTGTTAGTGTTCCAGTTGTTAAACTTGTAGCCGAAGAGATGGCTAAATATTTTTAGTTTATGTAGGCTTTATTACAATTGTATAAATTCCTTTGCTTCTTCCAGATCCTGTTGTAACAGAAAAATTTTGGGGAGTATTTTTTTTAAGTTTATTTTTTTCAAATAACCAACTAGCCGTGAAAGGTTCACTAAAATTTCCTT
>CAZQEL010000055.1:0-2589 GCA_964591795.1 uncultured archaeon
TCTTCAATTAAACCATCATAAATTAATGTGTTAGATGTTTTAATATTTATCAAAATGTTTTTCTTTGGTAATGTATTCATTAAATCTTCTAATGTATATTTATTCATAAGCCCTCTCCTTTCTGTTGATAATCTTAATGGAGAATATATTGAACCTTACTCATATGAGGGAAAATTATATTCTCTATAAAACTAACAGCTTTTAAATATTAAAATCAAATGATTCCATTTCTGATTCGCTAATTTTATCTGGTCTTACAGTCCAGTTGATAACTAGCATTTTTCTATCTTCTAAAATCTTTAATACTTCTCTCTGATCTTTAACTTTTGTTAGCCAATAAATGTGATAAACATATTGTGCAAATACAAGCTCAACTGATTTGTATTCTCCGTTTTCAGTTTCCCCTTTGATAAATCTTACTTTTGCAATTAAAGAATACTCAGAAATTGCATATTCGTTGTGATCTCTCAATGGAAGATTCAATTTCAAGCGTAAGAAATTGTATCTATCAACGGTAATTTTGATTTGACATGGTAATTGTTCATGTAATTGAAACTCCATAACATATGAGTGAGAATTATTTTTCTTAAAATAAATATCTCTCAATACAACTTTGATTTCTTTTACATTTTTTAAGTCCTCTGATGTTAAATCTTGTAACTTAACAAACTTTAAAACCTCTTTCTTTATTCCTTTGTTGATTTCGGTCATTTTAATTCTCCTTTTGCCATCTTAGGCTGTTTTTTTAAAGATATGATTAAATACCTTATTCAAACTCACAATGCGTTTGTGAGCTTTATATAATGTATCTGATCTACTTTTTATATCTATTAAATAATTTTTCTTTTTCATAAGGGAACAATTTTCTTTTTTTGCTTTTTTGCTCATTTATAATTGCATAATGATATTGAATTGCACTATTATCATCATCGCTATAAGCCTTATCTAAACATTTAAAATGTGATTTATTAGACCTTTTAACTTCATCTGGTAAACCAGTTAATAATTGTTTTTCAGAACTCACTTTTATAGTTTTATGAGAACCCATCAATAAAGAAAGTCTACTAGCCTTATAACCGTTCATCTTCAATAATTCTCTTTCAGTTGTATCTGAATCATTAGAACCACCATTTTTAATAGATGATCTATGAACTTTTTTTGTTTTTCTATCATGTAATTCTACACTATGAGTAAAATTACCATTTTCACTTCTATGTTTCCTCAATATTGTTTCAAATCTGTTAACATATTTCATATAATTTCTCCTTTTCTTTTTTATATATTATGATTTTATTGTTTATTTCCTTGACTATCTATCTCATCATTAAGCCATGCTTTAGCTTGTTTTTTTGTTTTAAATTCTTCAACCCAACAATCATTAGTCCTATTGTCCATAGCTATATACTTATCTTTTGATTTGTAATAAGTACAAATAGGGTATTTTGTATATTTACCTTTTTTAGTTTCGCTTTTTAAAGAAACATCAAGAACTTTTTTTCTAAATCTATTTGATAATGATTCAAACATAATGTTAGGTTTTTTGTTTATTCTCTTCATTTTGGATCTCCTTTTCTATTTTCAGCAATTTTCATCGTTTAAAATTCGGTTGTAATCAATTTTTATTTCTTTTGTGATAACTTATACACAACATTTTTAACCATAACTTTTCATGCCATAAGTATTTGCCCAAACCCAAGCCCTATCATATGTTGCTTTTTTAATATATTGTGGACTTACTTTTCCATTATCTTTTTGATCCTTTAACATTATTTGATGATACATACTTTTTGCTTTGTTTTCTTTAGTTTTTCTTAATAAATTATACTTATCTCTTAATGTTTTATGTGCATTTTGAGACCTCTGAAACCTCGTCAATTTCATATTTATTCTCCTTTTCTTAACGATTTCTAGCTAATACTTTTTCTGTTTCGTCTCTTAATAATCTGTATCTTCTCACATCTCTTTTATTAACAAATATAATATTGTTTTTTTTATTAACATTTGTTTTAATATCTGATGATTTCAACAATACAAACTTAACTGATTTTTGTCCTTTTGATATTTTGTCAGTTCTACCATCGTATTTAAGCTCATGTATATTAGCAATTCTTTTTAATGTATCTTTAAATAAATCTTTATAAGTGTTCATGATCTATCTCCTTAATTACAATTTTTTTCGCACATATTATAAATTGCTTTTTTTGTTTGTGAATCTGGTTTTGAACCATATTCAAGTAAATATTTTTTAACTATATTATGATAATTACTTTTCGTTTTATTTCTATTATTTAAAGCATTATCATAATATTTATTATGTTTCTTATATTCTGATTCATATTCTCTCTGAGTTAACTTAACAGGTTTATTTTTCAAACAACTTTTAGGTATATAATTAAGAAAATACACTTTCTTATTTTCAACTTGCAAAAACGCTGGTTTAAATATTTTCATATCTGATCTCCTTATCTTTTATTTAATTTCAATAACCTAATTTTTTTAATTTTTTAGAATCTTTTTCGCATATTTTAAATATTTCCTTTTTTCTTTTAGATTTCATTATTTCTTCAGTACAAAATTGCTCCATAGCTA
>CAZQEL010000056.1:0-2527 GCA_964591795.1 uncultured archaeon
TAGTCATTTTTAATGCTTTCATCTTTAGCATTTCTTTTTTTCTTTTGTCTATTTTTTTGTGTTTCAGTGTTTTTCCTACCCAGGGAGTAGTTAAACTATTTAATCTCATTCTTTCAAAACCTTTATCAAAATATGTTTCTGTTTTTTTTGTCATTTTGAATGCATTTTTTCTAGTTATTTTTTTCATAATATTTTTTTACCTTTTACTAAATTATCCTTAGCCCATAATGGTTGTAAATTTTCTAACGACCAGCTTTTTTGAAAATTTATATCTTTTGTTGATTTATAATTAAAACTTGAATCTGGAATTTTATGATCAATGTGCCATTCTCCGTAATTTTTCCAAGTCATTCCTTTTGTGAATAGTTTTTCTAAATGTAGAATTAAGTCATCTACCGTGTAAGGTAAAAAATCAAAAGTTGATTTTCCTCTTTTACTTAGTAATCTTCTTTTTAATTTCATAGATAATAAACAAGAAAAATTTTGTCTCAATTTTAATCTTGGATTATTTTTCACCTTCTGCCACCTACGTTTAAGTGCAATTTTTATTCCACCTTTCCAATTAGAGTGTTGATATCCTGCTTTAAATTCAGTATTCTGACTTGTCCTTCTTCCATTCATTGCTTTACTCATTTTACTCTTAGATTTTTCTAACCAGGGGTTATTTACTCTTCCTTTCATCCATTTACCAAACCCTCTTTCTTTTGCAATATTACTCATTTTTAATCGTTGAGATTGAGTTCGAGTTGTTCTTCTACATTTTGGAGAACAAAATTTTCTATTTTTTACATAATTATGATCAAAAAATTCTTTCTTACAAGTCGGACAAAAAAAAATATATTTTTCATCTTTTTTTATTTTTTTATCTAGCATATTTTCTTTTTCTTTTATTTTTATTCCAATAAGGACTCTTACATTTTGGACAAATAATAGGTACCACCTCTTTTCTAGGTATCCATTTGTGTCTACAACGTTTGCAAATATATTTTGGTAATTTCATATCTTTAGTATATACCTATAGGTAGGAAAGTCAAGGTTATTTAAATGAATCTATTAAATCATTTATTACATTACTATTCTTTTCTACAGGACCTTCACCATCAATTAATTGATCTATAACTTTTTGTTTATTTTTTAAAATCTTTACCATTCTCTGGTCAATTGTTCCTATTGCAATAATCTGATAAATCGTAATAGACTTGGCTTTTTGACCAATTCTATCTATTCTACAATAAGCTTGTCTCATATTTTCTGGAGTCCAATCAAAATCTATAAATAAAACAACTGAAGCACTTGTTAGTGTTATACCCATATTTGCGGATTTCATTCCACCTAGAAAAACTGTTTTTTTAGGATTATTTTGAAAATCATTTATAACTCCTTTTCTTTCTTCGCTTGATGTAGATCCTATAATCATGACTGATTCATCTTTAAATGTTTCTTGTAAAATTTTTAATGGATTATTATAAGAACAAAAAACAACAATTTTTTCACCATTATCGATAACTTCTCTAATTAATTCTTTAGCAGAATCTATTTTACCTTCAGTTGTTAATATTCTAAGTTCATTTAACTTTACTAAAGTTTCTCCTAATAACGCTTTTTGTATTTCTCTTTTTGTTTTTTTCTTTATTTCTTTTAAATATTTTACAAAATAATTTTCTAATAAGTTATATTTTTTTTGAATTTTTTTATCTAACATTATTGGGATATTTATAAATATCTTTTTAGGTAATTCTTTTAAAACATTTTCTTTTTTCATTCTAATAATATAATCATTAATTTTTTCTCGTAATTCAGGTAAATTACTTGATCCTGAAACATCTAAACCCCATCTAGTTCTATATGCTCCACAGTATTTATGAACAAACCCAAAATAGTTATTCCAGACTTTATCATTTAAAATATTTAATGATGTAAAAATTTCAACAACTTTATTTAGTAATGGAGATCCGCTTAACAAAATAACAGATAAAATATCTTTCGCAATTATTTTAACAGCTTTTGCTCTAATACTACTAGAATTTTTTATATATGTGCTTTCATCAACAATTAAACAATCAATTTTTACGCTTGTTAAAAATGTAATAAATTTTTTTAAAATATCAAAATTTATTATTAATATATCGTGATTATTATATTTTTCTAAACTAAGTTCACTTTTAGAGTCAATTATCCAAGGTTTTAAATCTGTCCATTTTTTAATTTCTTCAGACCACACATATTTCATTGAAACAGGGCAAATTACTAGTGTTTTTTTCTTTCCTGAATTAACAATATAAGCTAAAGAACAAAGTGTTTTTCCTAAACCCATATCTAGTGATAACAAACCACTCCCTTGATTATTAAATAACCACTCAACTGCTATTTTTTGATATTCATATAATTCACCTTTAATTCCTTTAATTTTAATATTAGAAACTTTTGCTGTTTTAATTCTTTCAGAATTATTAGTTTTTATTTTATCGTCTTCAATTTTTCTTGTATATTCTAATAAATCCTTTTTTACTTCATTTAAATCTGTCTC
>CAZQEL010000057.1:0-2525 GCA_964591795.1 uncultured archaeon
TAGTTGACCCAATACACTTGCCCAAAGGTAGTTTTATCGGTAGAGCCGTCCATCACAGACGATAAAAAATAAAACCTTTGAGATTTGTATAATGGGTCAACATTTATATTATAACACATAATATTAGGTAATGTTAGGTTAATCTTAGGTTATCTTAGGTTGTTTCCATAATTTTCTACTATTATTTTTCTTAACAATTCTTAACAACCATATTCACCGTTTTTACTCCATTAATTAACTATCAAAAGACCATCCAACGATAGATTTTACCTGTTAATTTACTGATAAAACAGGCAAACTACAGTCCTTTTTATAGTGTCAAAAAACTACCATAGTTTCTGGACTGTATCCTATAAAATCCGATAACCATATTTCTCATTTTTATTGTTAATTCCTCGTTAAAAAACTATAAATAAGAGATATTCTTTACTTGTTAATTCATTGTTTTAACAAGTGATTAGAATATAAATATCTAATTTTGTAAATTCCTTATTATCTCCTCATTGTTATGGTCTTCCTATAGTAACTATTAATAGTTATTTAACCTTATAGGAAAGGAACTATATAGTAACAGTATATATTCTGTTACTATATATAGTTACTATAGTGTTTTAATCAAACTTTATAGAATCTATGTCTACTTCTTTTTCCATTTTAAACTTTTTACCGTAATATTCTTTATCTGCTTTTAAATATTCTTTGTATAATTTCTTTTTTAATTTAGCCCATTCTTCTTTGGGCTCTAAAAAAAACATATCGTGATATTTTCCTGCAAAAAATGATGGAACTTGAATCCAAATCTTTTCATCAATATCCTCATCAACAAAATCAGAATTTGCGATTCTAAATCCTTTAACTCGCATATTCTTGTATTCCATTATGGCAGTTGCTCTTAATTTCCCTTCTCCCTTTATTTTTACAATAAAATTTACTCGTTCAATATCAATTGTATTTACACCTTCTTTTTTCTTCTTTTGTTTCATATTATTCTTATTTAATTTTAATCTTAATTTTCATATTTGAGGAATCCATCAAGTTTATATTTTAAACTTCTCTATGGGCTTATATACCCTCATTTTTGGTTGTCCTCAACTACTTTTTGATGATCCCTTAAGTTGATTTAGAAGTGTTTTAACATCACTTCTGGAATAATCATCTTTATCTACTAATTTATAAAACCACCGACGAACAGTTTGGGGATTAAAATTTCTTTTCCTAATAGCCTCTGAGAAGCAAAGATAAGAACTAAAACCAGGATTTCTCTTTTCAATTTTTCTAAATCTTCTTTCTAATGATTTCATAATATTATTTATTATTTTTTAAATCAGATTTTTTAATAGGTTTATAAACTAAACTAATTAAATGAACAAAATGTAAAAGTTCTTGGTGAGCTTCCTTCTCATCAATTTCTTCTCCAAAATCTCTTTTCCAGAGAAATTGGAATCTTTTAATTTGTTCATTAGTTATTTCCATCTTTTTATAGTGTTACCAAACTATTTAGTTTAATGTTTCTTTTATTGTCCGTTGAGTTTCAACGAATTTCTTTATATTTCCCTCAATCTCTCCATTAACATAAGATTTGATAATATCTTCTGCTTTATATTCATCATCTTCAAATAACCAATAAGCAGTAGAACCATCCCACTCAAGTCCTAAAAATTTAAAACCCATAAATTTTAATATACTTGCGTAACCAAAATCCTTTACTTTTTTCATATTAATTTTCCTTTCATATAATTTTATAAATAAAAAAACTGACTTATGAGGTCAGAATAGCAAATGGACTATCTTAAGATGACTTAAGTCAAATTAAGTTATATATTTTACATACTTTTTATTAATTTTAGCAGAGTGTGTTGTTAATATAAAAAAATCTTTAATACCAGTTTCAATAGTTATTTTATTATTTAATTGATAAGAAGCATTATAATATTTTTTATCAGTTCTATTAACTAAATTTTTTTCTTGTTCATCAAATTCATCATATACTGAATCAAGGAAACACTCTTCATATGGGTTATTAAGTATTGTCTTTAAAAACCAGTACTGATCACCAGCTTTTTTCATTTTAACTTCCTTATCGTCTATGAATAAAATAGACTTATCCTTATCAAAAGTTACTTTTTTACATTTAGACTCCTTAGCTATTTTAGTTTTATTTTCGTTTTTTTGATTAATTTTTATTTCCTCAAGAAATTTTAATATCTTTTTATTTATTCTTTCATCTGAGCTTTTCTTTTTATTTTTTTCAATGTCTAACTTATTATCATTTCTTGGAGTCTTAACTAATTCTTCTTTTATTTTTTTATTATCTACATCTAATTTTGTAATATCATATATTAAAAAACCTAATTCTTCTACTGGTATTTCTGGCTTTTCTTTATGTTTTTTCATTCTTTCCTCGTCTGTCATAATAACAAAATCATCGAGATAATCGTTTATTTTAATTATCTTTTTAGAAACCAATCTATTCAATATTTTATGCCACACATTACTTAGTATGAATACACCATCTTCTAATGAAT
>CAZQEL010000058.1:0-2458 GCA_964591795.1 uncultured archaeon
ACAACCTTTTGTTTAATTTTTATAAAAATTTATTAAATAAATTTTCGCCATCTACTCGTTTGTATATAAATAAAAATAAAATTTTTTTTATTTAATTTTTTTTTTTTTTTTTTTTTTTTATAATTATTTGTAGTAGTAGTAGTAGTTATAAAAAATCATTTATAAATATATATACTGGAGTATATAGATAAAAAAAAATATTGATATACACCTATAATATATTTTAATAAAAAAAAAAAAAAAAAAACTTTATAAAGTGTAAAACCTTCCTTTTTGTCGGTGATATAAAATGAGTTATTATAGTGAAAAGAAAAAAGCGTTTAAAAATTTACATGAAGTTTTGACAAATTTAAAAAAAACACAAGTTAAAATAAGTCTATCTTGGCTTATAATCGAGTATTCGACAATGTTTGAGATTTCCAAAAAAGGAATTATGGAGCAATTAAAACTTTATGAAACAGCTGGAGTAATAAAAATCGAAGATGACGAAATTTCCACAAACATTTAAATAATATCTAAACTTTAGTATTGGTATGACGACCCCTTGGATGGACGAACTATTAGTGAACCTTACTTTAGAGGAACCTAAATACGACGTCTTTAACACAAAAGAAGATGCAGAAGTTTTAAAAGGACTTTTCATCGGTAGGTATGCACACCAACAGTTTAAAGATATACACACACTAAAACAGCTTAAAATGTGGGATATTTTATAGAGATATATGAAAAATGGTAGAAGAAACAATAATCCCAGAAACAGAAGTGAAAGCTTTGGAAACAATTCAAAGATTTACACGAACAGCACGAAATGTTGCGTTAGCACAAAACACTAAAGAGAGTTATGAAGTTCTTGCAGAAATTTTTGCAGGGAATGATATGTATGAGCAAGACAAAATTGCTCGTGATGTAAAACTCACTAAAATGATTGATTTAATTTAAATCACTCTTTGGGCTATTCGAGAATATACGCACCCTTTTCACAACAACAACCAATTTCTCTCGAATAGTCCACCCTTTTTTTTAAAATGGACTCCAATTTAATAATAGATTTTATCTCAAATGTAGGTTTCCCTATCGCAGTGTCAGTTTATCTTCTTTTAAGATTTGAAAAGGTTCTAAATAATAATACAAAAGCACTAAAAGAAATAGAAAAAAAAATAAATAAATAAGATATTCTGTTTATTTTTACGAAGTAAAAATAAAAGGATCTCCCCGATTATTCGCCGTTTAAAGTTTGGTCATTTCTGTCAATTCTATCCCTTTCGTCTTGAATAATATCTTTTAAAATAGTTAAACTTTCTTCAATTATCAAAGTGAACTTTATTTCTTGCTCTCGTCTTTCTTCTGGAGTCATTTAAATCACTTCCTCACAACAATCAATACAGAATGGGTTTCTTGCTATCTCTTGCTCTAAAATATCGGTTTGACCGCCTAAACGGGTTATTTGGGTAACGATTTGAGCTTCAATAATAACAGCGATTACAGCTTGTTTTATATCTACTGTCGGAGCGGTTGAAAAACTCGCAGATAAACTCGCCAATCCGTCTATATGTTTATTTATCATCTCGATATAAGCTTCTTGACTTCTATTTATTGCGTTTAAATTCATTTGTTTATGGCTTAATTGTGTAGTGCCTATTTTTCTTATAACCATAAATTGAGCTAATTTGCAGGGGGGAACTGTTGTAAACCAATCTAAGAAGTTTAAATAAATATTATTTTGCCTTGCATTAAGATAACTGCCTACTACTTCACTTTGCTCTTTAGTGAAAAAATGATTTTCCACATTTCCTAAACTATTAAAAAATTCTTGCCAACTTTGAAAATTATTCATTTTTTTTATCTCCTATACATTAAATAAAGCGTCTATTCGGCTTTTTCTGGACATTATACGGGCTTGTCGTCTACTGTATCGACTTAATCTTTTCCTTGTCCTTTCGTCTTGAGTGTCCCTTATATTAAATAAATCAATTCCATAATTCATATTTTAACACCTTTTTTCATTTTTCTCAATCTTACCCGTTGTATTTTCTCCTGTAATTTTATAAGGGTTTTCTCGCTTATATCGGCAGTATCCCTCTCCTTTGGTGGTAAGCTGATATACTCTTTTAGTGCCTCCTCTTGTGCGTTTTGTATTAAACTCGCTTCTTGCTCTATCGGGCTTAATTCTTCTGATGTATCCATATTTTCTCCAACTCCTGATGGTTTCGTATATTGATTTATTTTGAGTTTCTCTTTTTATCTTATCTAAACCACCTTTTGAGTAATTTGTATAAAAATTTATTAAATCAATATTCGCCATCTACTCGTTTGTATATACACAAGTATAAAAATGTTTATATTTAATTTTTTTTTTTTTTTTTTTTTTTATATTTTTTTTTTTTATTTTTATTTTTTTTAAAAAATAATTTTAAAAAATATATAAAAAATTTTTTTTTTAAATAAAAATATTTATTTA
>CAZQEL010000059.1:0-2405 GCA_964591795.1 uncultured archaeon
CGGAGCCATATTGTATATACATGAGGATACAATACAAAATACAAAAACATCTTTTAGAAAGATGTTTTTATAAAAAATGTATAGTTTTAAAATAAGAATGCCTTAAAATAGAGGTTTTTTTATAAAAAAATGTATAGTTTTGCGATAAAAATACTTGACAAAAAATATATTACTTGTTATATTAATTATTAGTTAGAATATAATAATTGTTTTTATGAATAATAAATTAGGCATAGGCGAAGTAGCCAAGCTATTAGATATTAATTTTGAAACATTGCGCAGATGGGACAAAAATAATATCCTTAAAGCTCATAGAGATACGCCCACATCCCACAGATATTATTTTTATGATGATATTGGTAATTTTTTATCAAACAAATTTAAATATTTATATAAAACAGCTATTAAATGGGCATTCGCTCAAAAACCTATTGATATACCGTCTAATTTTTATTGCGTATATTCCCATATTTTCAAGAGTAGATTAGAAACCTTGAGCACTTTGTTGCAAAAAAAAGATGACCCAAATCATTTATTTGCCTTAGTGATTTCTATTATAGGAGAAATTGGAAATAATTCTTTTGACCATAACATGGGTAATTGGCCAAATATTCCAGGTATTTTCTTTAGTTATAATTTAAAAGAAAGAAAAATTGTTTTAATAGATAGAGGACAAGGAATTTTAACTACATTAAAAAGAGTAAAGCCTCGGTTGAATAATCACAAAGACGCTTTAAGGGTTGCTTTTACTGAAATATTGTCAGGAAGAGAACCAGAAAAAAGAGGGAATGGTTTAAAATATGTAAGGAAAATAATTAAAAATAACGAGCAGATGCATCTGCAATTCCAATCAGGAGATGCAATCGTAAATATAAATAATACTAATGATTTGGTTATTAAAAATACAAATAATTTTATGCAAGGATGTTTTGTAATGTTAGAATATTAAAATTATATATATGATTATAGAATTAAAAAAATTTGGAACAACTTTAACCTCTAGAGATGACGGAAAAGGGGCATATAATGCAATACAAGTATTATTAAGGAGCTTAAAAAATAAAGAAGAATTAATCATAGATTTTAAGGATGTTTATGCATTTTCACCATCTTGGGGAGATGAATTTTTGACAAATCTTTATAAAAAATATAAAAATAGATTAGTATTATTAAATACTGAAAATCCATCAGTAATTGCAACGTTAGATATACTGACAGAAATAAACAATATAAGTTTTACAATAAAAAAAGCTACTTAGAGGGTGAAAAAGAGGCTGAAGAGTTAAAAAAGGTGTCAGGTACCTTTTGTTTTATTTATTTTAACTCCGACCGAGCTCCGTTATTAAACCTAGTATTTTTATCCTTGGGAACTCTCTCTGGGATTGATTCCTCAAAGTTCTTACCTGTACGGGGAAAAGGAACGGGATTCGCTTTTCATGTGTCTTTTTTTATGATAGACTAGAAATATAATAGTTTTTATATTAAATATATTATGGCAAAAATTTTTGTTTTGGAGACAGTATAACCTATGGGGCAGATGATTTGTCTGTTTCTGGCTGGACCACAAGACTAAGATTATATTTAGATAAAAAATCATTAGAAGACCCTAAATATGAAGGATTAGTTTATAATTTAGGTGTGCCAGGAGAAACAACAGAAGGTTTAATTAAAAGATTTGTTTTGGAGACAGGGGCTAGAATCAGAGAGGACAAAGAAGAAAAAAATATTTTTATTTTTGCATATGGCACTAATGATGCAGCTTTTATTCCAAGCAACGGTTCTTTTAAAGTAAGTATTGATGCTTTTAAGAATAATTTAAATGAGACCATTATTAAAGCTAAAAATTTTAGTGACAAGATATTTATTTTAACCATAACTCCTGTCGTAGATGAGTTAACAGCAAACCCCGTGAACAAAGATAAATCTAGAACAAATGAATATATTAAAGAATATAATAATGCAATTATTGGAATAAAACAAAAGCATAATATTATATTGATTGATGTTAATTTGGTTTATGTAAACCAGAATTATAAAGAATTGTTTTGTGAGGATGGGTTACATCCTAATGACAAAGGGCACGAAGTTATTTTTAGTGCAGTAAGGGAGAAGCTTTTATCCTCTATTTAATTTATATTTATAACTTTAGTTTAAAATTTTACCCGAGGATTATAAAGAAAGTCACAATAAATGATTAAAATATTCCGTAAGGAAGATGAATATTCTTTTTATACTGTCTCATTCGTCTCATTTTGTTCGTTTGAACCCGACCGATCTCCGTTTTAAATTCAATATTTTTATCCCCAGGAACGCCCTCTGAGTTTGATTCTTTAAGGTTCTTGACCTGTATGGGGAGCCAACCTCAATAGAAATATATTCTAAATATTTAAATCAGCAATAAAAAT
>CAZQEL010000060.1:0-2331 GCA_964591795.1 uncultured archaeon
TATCTTGATTCCGATTTTTCTTTTAATTATAAACAATTTTATCTTGTGTATAGACAGAAAATAGAAGAAATTAAAGGAGTAGTTAACACACCAGGAATTAGTTTACCTGATACAAATGCAGTAGTTAAAACTAAGATTACAGATAAACTAGGATTACCTGAAGAAATAATTAATGGTTTAACAAAAGAACAAAGAAATAAATTAGAAAAGATTGTAAATGAGATAATGGGGGTAAATGAAAGTGAAAAAGAGACACATACTGAAGAGAGATTTGATCCATTTTTAGATAAAGAACTTAAAGAATTATCTAAAATAGATTTTTTAGATAATTTTGAGACACCAGGAGATTCGATTTTAAATAAAACAGAAGCAATAAAGTTTGTTAAACAAATGTTAATAGATTATATTTTTGATGTGGAACGTATCCAATTTATTTCGAAAAAATTTGGAATATCTGATATTGAGATTGAGGAGATTGTTGTAGATCGTGCAGATATTTTTATAAAAAATGGGAAACTAGAGCTGGCAGAACGTTTATTATTTTGTTTTAATTCAGAAGAGAACTTAAAAAAATTAGAATTAATTAAAGTGAATAGGTGTATTGAAAATAAAGATTATGAAAATGCGATACATATTTCTAAATATAATGGATTTAATACTGAAATGTAGATTGCAGTAGTTTCTTTATATTATAGTATTAATTCCCACTCTGATTTGAGGTATGCTGAGCGATTAGGTATCCCAGGTATGAGTTTAGATTTTAATTTTTCAGAAGTAGAATTACTAAAGATTATTAAAAAATCAAAAAGGTGGAAAAAAGAATTAAAGGTATTAATTGAAAAAAGTGACTCTGTAGAAGCAATTCTTTCTAAAATTGAAACAGAAGAGGGAGGATATTTACTTTTGTCTAAAAGAAATATCTGTGAAAATATGGAGTTTTTAAGGGAGTATTTAGTATTTTGTGAAGTTTTTGGGTTAAAAGATTTAGAAAACAAAATTAAAAAACAATTAGTTGATTCGGGTTTGGCATTAGCGAAGATAGAAATTAGAAAAAACCCATTCCATATCTATTTTGATCTTAAAACTACAATTAAAGATGCAAAAGAATTTGGTTTTGAAAAAGAATTAAAAATTGCACTTAATATGTTATTTAAAGCGAAAGTAGATGATGAATTAAAATTTCAGAAAGATAATTCATTAAATTTAGATGAAATGGGCAGGTCGTTAATAGAAGAGTTTTCTTTTGAATTTAATATCCCTGTAAATCATCTCAAGGTATTAGTTAAACAAACTGCAGCAGATATTATCTCTTCTATTCATCCTGATAGTTCTTTATTTATTACTAAATCTGTTTTTTATGGGAAAGAATTGATTAGGTATTGTGATTATTTTGGTTTAACAGTAGAAAAGAGAAACGTCCAAAAACAAGTTTTGATACAAGGGTTATATCCTAAAGAAACAGAATCTAATTATAATATGGATTTCTTAGTTATTGCAAAGTATGCTAATGAATGGGGATTTAAAAAAGAAACAGAAACAGCAATAATCAATTACTTTGAGAGTGTTTTAGATTCCAAAAATTTATTTAATGAATATACTCATTTTTTTGAGAAGTTTAATGTACCTAATATCTCTTCTGAAGTTGGTTTGTCAGAAGAAAAGATAAAAGAAATAATTCGTCCATTATCTGAGAAAACATTAAAGGAGTTTTTATCAATTTCATTAGAAGGATATAATTTTTCTTATTATTCACGTCATTTTAACTTTTTATTAAGATATTGTGAATATTTTGAATTAGATACATTTAAGGTTCAGATACAAGATTCTTTTAATCATGTTAAATCTGAAGAAGCAGGTGAGAGAGTTGTTGAAAATCTAATTAAATCAAGAAAAACATTTGCCTTTATAGATTATAATATTGAATCAGATATCAAGTATGTTTCTAAAACAGTAGGTTTGGAAGATTGGAAAGAATGTAGAGATATACTTAAACCAATAATATCAGAATTTATACAAAATGAGTTATTAGATTTAGATTGGTCTAGAGATTCCATATTAGTTTCTAATATCCAATTTTGTGATTATTTTGGTTTTTTTGAATATAGGAAGATATTCAAGAAAAAATATATACAAATTTTGATAAACTCAAATAGATACAATTCTGCTTTAACAATGGCAAAAGAAAATAATTTATTAGATGAGATAAAATTAATTAATTATTTAATTCAATACAACCAAAAACATTTTTCTTAGTTTTTTCTTTAAAAATGATAGATAATTAATAACTCAAAATAAACTGCATTTTGTTTTTATTATCTAACCGCGCAAAAC
>CAZQEL010000061.1:0-2316 GCA_964591795.1 uncultured archaeon
AATTCTTCTTTCTTCTTATCAAAAGAAGGTTCAACTGGTTTCTTAGTTCTATAAATAATTTTTGTTTTATGTTTTTTCTTTGCCATTTTTATTCTAAATCTAATTCCTTTCCAAAATCAACACCTATCCCTAAATCAACACTTTTTCCTAAATCAACGTCTTTTCCTAATTTAATTTCTTTTCCAAAATCAAGAGGTTTTCCAAAATCTAATCTTTTTCTTTGTTCTTTTTTATGTTCTTTATATAATTTTTTAGCTTTTTCTTTTGGAATTCTTTTATTATCTTTTGTTATTCCAGAAATACCTTTACCAAATTTAAATAATTTGTTCCCTTTACTATCTTTAATCCTACTCATTTTACTATTTTATTAAGTTTTTAAAGTTTAAATATTTAACTATTTTCATATTATTCAGTTTCTTTTAATAAAAAGATTATTCCAACTACAAATAATACAATACATATATAAAATACAGGATCACTTATTAAATCCATTAATTTTAAAAATAATCCAATTATAGAAGTTACAAACATAGTTACTGCTAAAGCTCTTTCATTTCCATATCCTTTCATCATTAAATATAAAACACCTCCTACAACTAATAAAATAAAAATACCAAGAACTCCACCTTGTCCAACATCTGTAAAACTATTTAGTTTTTGCAGCATACCAATTAAACTTGAATCTTCAACAACAAAATTAAATACTTCTCCTGTTGTCATTTTAATATTATTTTTGAATGTTTATATTTTGTTTTCATGTTTAAACCTCCCATCTTTGAAAAAATTCTAAGAGTTTTATAACTCCCCAAACTATTAAAGAGATTATGAATACACCTATTAAATATGTTGGTAATCCAATAGAGGAAAGCCCACCAGTAATTAATCCTCCACCCATTACAAAGCTACTCCAAACTAAAGCAGGAAGAAGTGTTACTGCTGATATAATTCCAGTAAATCCAGCACCAACTTTTTCAAGCCAACCTTTATCTTCATTTGCAATGTCGTCTATTGATTCTATTAAAGGATCAACACTTTTATTTATAGAATCTGCATAATCATATTTCCCTTCCCAAGAAGTTGTATTTATATCAACTCCATATTTATCTTCTGCTTCATTAATTATCAATGCAATTGAAAATAAGACTACTCCTACAAAAAGCAATATTGTGATAAATGTTGAAATTTTCATGTTTTTATTTTAAAGATTAGGAATATTATTAATACTTCTAAAGTTGCAACAACAACCCAACTGAATGGAAATAAATTTATTAATTTTAATCCTAAAATTGAAATTCCTAATATAAATAATACTGTTGATGGATTACCTTTAGAAATAACAGCTCCAGCTATTACAAGAGTTATTATTAAAATCATTACAATTAAAATTCCTGTTAATCCAAGACTATCAATTAATTCATCATCAACTAAAAAACTATAAACTTTATCAACTTTTTCTGGACTTCTTGAAATATAACCTGTTGCAGTAAAATCTCCATCATAATTAGTAAGATTACAAATTACTGTTCCAGCTGAAGTATAAGCAATTGAATTACAAATTACTGCTCCAGTATCATTTAATCTTGAATTTCTAACTTCAAGTCTAAAATAATTTGCTAAACCAGTAATATCTATAAATTTATAAGTTACAATTTTTGAACTTCTATTATAACTTAAATTTGATAAAACATTTACTGCATAATAATCATAATATGCTTCAAAAGCAGAACCAATATCTTCTGTAATCATAATAGTAAGTGTGCATGGAGCAGAAGAACATATTGAAACTCTTTCAACAACTCCTAATAATGTTCCATCTTTTACTATTGAATATTTAAATTTACTATCAACTTCTTGCCACATTGTTGCTTCCCCTTCATCATCAGTTAATAAAATTGCAACTGTTTTATATTCTCCAAAACCAGTAAAATATTTTTGAACAGTTACAGTTGCACCACTTATTGAACTTGTTCCTTTTTTAAATGTTAAAAAGAATTTTGATGCAAGATTCTCAGAAAGTAAATATAATGAAATATTATTTGAAACATTATTTAATGTTGAATTTCTTAAATGATAAGTATTTCCTCTAAATCCAACTGCTGAAAATTCCATATCCATGTCTGCTTTAAAAGTAAAATTTGTTGGTTCATAAGGATTTATACAAAATTGATATGTATTTAGTGAACTTGTTAAATTTTGAAATGAATATGTTTTGTAAACTCCACCATCTCCAAGCCAATACTTAAATGAAGTTTCAATTGTTGTAGCATTTGTTGCTCCATTAATATTTAATTGTGTATCTTCATCAACAAAAGTAAA
>CAZQEL010000062.1:0-2240 GCA_964591795.1 uncultured archaeon
TAGAGCATTAGAGGCATTGAAAGAGCAATTAGAGGCGTAATAGATTTTTGATCTTTTCACTCCTAGATTTTTTAACCTTTATTGGGCTAACATTTATTCACGCTTTAAATGCAGTCCTTTTTTTACTGAATTCACTCAATTTCTTTTAGATAAAGTTATTTTTACAATTTGTTTAGTTTCATATAAAACAATAATCTTATTCTTAAATAGTTTTCTTTGATTTTGTCTTTAATGTTTCTGTCTAAATTAGTCGTAATATTAAAATTATTATTAAAATTGATATTACGATATTAAATTTACGCTGAATTTTGATATTTGCTATATTTATAAATTATGATTAATTGATTTATTTAGCCAAGAGGCGTATTTTTTACACTAAAGGTACCCAAATATGGGTACTAAGAATGAATAAATAATAAAATTTATGAGAAAAGACTACTTATTAATATTAATGAGATCAAAAAAATAGTTTTCACCTTTAAAGGCCTGGTTTTACTTTAGGGAGAAATTAATGCTGATTTTGTTAAGAAGAAGATTTATTGTTATGTGAATAGAAAAGATTGACTTTGCGACGATAAGGGCATATTATATTAATAAGTGTAGTTTTTTAGATAAAATCTTAAAAAAATACGGTTAAATTTATAAAATAATAAAAAATATGCTGTTAAAGCGTAATATACAAGAAAAAGTAAATAAATGGCTTAATAAGGAAGAGATTATTGTTTTAAATGGACCTAGGCAAGTAGGTAAAACTTCGCTTTTAAAATTATTGCAAAATGAACTGATGCTTCGGAAAATAAAAAAGGAACAAATTTTTTACTTAAATTTGGAAAAATTGGAAGTTTTGAATGATTTGAATAAATCTCCCGAAAACCTTTTAAATTATATAACAATTAAAGAGAAAAAAGCGTATTTTTTGCTGGATGAAATTCAATATTTGGATAATCCGTCAAATTTTCTAAAACATATTTATGACGAATATAGGGATAAAGTAAAGCTAATTGTCACGGGATCTTCGTCTTTAGAATTAAAAGCGAAATTGCAGAATTCTTTAGCTGGCAGAAAAATATCTTTTATGGTTAATCCTCTTTGCTTTGAAGAATTTTTGCGGTTTAAAAAAACCGATCTTTTAAATTATTATCGCAAGGGCGATATTCCTTTAGAAATAAAAAATAAGATGAAAAAACTTTTGGATGAATATTTGCTTTTCGGAGGAATGCCAAAAGTTGTTTTAACTGATGGAGAGGAAGCTAAGGAGACTTTGTTGAAAAATTATGTTAGTGATTATATAAATAAAGACGTCAGATATATTGGCAAAATTGACAGTTTATTAAAATTTAATCAATTAGTAAAAATTTTAGCTAATCAAATAGGTGATTTGTTAAATATAAATGAATTGTCCAATACTCTGAATATACCCAGGAAAGAAATTGAATTTTATTTAGATTTATTGGAATATACTTTTATATTTAATAAAGTAATTCCTTATTATAAGAATATTCGTTCTCAAATCACAAAAATGCCTAAAATATACTGGGCTGATTTAGGTATTCGCAACCAGATTTTGGATAATTTTACTGGATTAGCAGGCAGAAGTGATAATGGAAAATTATTTGAAAATTTTGTTTATCTTGAATTAAAAAATAAGATGAATAAAGAAAATATCTATTTCTATAGAACAACTCATAAAACGGAAATTGATTTTATTTTTGAAAAGAATGGCGTTGTTTATCCAATTGAGTCTAAGTATAAGAATTTTAGTCATTCTGTGGGTAGTAGAGTTTTAAGTAATTTTTGCAATAATAAAGCTATTAACTGCCCGGCTGCTTATATGGTTAACCTCAATTTAAATCAAAAATACGGCAAAATAATCTTTTTGGATTTTATTAATTTATCTACTGGCGGATTTTAATATAGGAAAATAGATAGATAATTGTACTATAAGTTAGGTTTAAACTAACCTTCAGTACGAAATATAAAAAAAAGCTTAATAACTAGTTGAAGATTAAAAAAATGTAAGAAATTTTTGGAAAATTGTTTACTGTTTTAATTTTTGTTATATTTATTAAATTATGACTATTGATTTGACTAAAATTTTTAAAAAACATAGAGGGCTGAGGGTTACTTTTAAAGAAGACAATAAGACTGTTATTGCTAGTGGGAAAACAGTTAGAGAAGCAATGAAAAAGGCTCAGAAAAAAGGATTTGAACAACCTATTCTTTTTCATGTGCCAATAAAA
>CAZQEL010000063.1:0-2183 GCA_964591795.1 uncultured archaeon
ATTTGTCTAGAGGACAAAGGGTCGTTGGTTCAATTCCGACCAGGGGCGCCAACCTTATAAATAGCGAGCAAACTAAAGTATTTTAAACATAAAAATATCAATTGCTCGCTTTTTTCTTTGCAAAAATTATAAATCAGCAATTAGATAAAATTCTTTAAAAACAAAGAGGAAATAAAATATTTAATAAAGTTAATCTCGTTATTTTTATCTATTTATTCTCTTAAAATGCTACAATAAAAGTATAAAGCTATGCCGGAATTACCAGAAATACAAACAATTGTTAACGATTTAAATAAAACAATTCTTAATAAAAAGATTAAGAGGGTGGAAATTCGTTTATCTAAAATTGTTAAAGGAAATAATAAAGACTTTAGTAGTATTTTAAAGAATAATAGTTTTCAAAAGATTTCTCGTTGGGGTAAGTTTATTATCATTCAGTTAATCCAGAAAAATAAATATCTTATTGTCCATTTGCGAATGACCGGGCAAATTATTTATATAAATAAAGACGAGATAATAGTTGGCGGACATAGTGTGGAAAATAATCCGCTTGATTTACCACATAAACAAACTCATTTGATAATTCATTTTCAAGATCAATCTGAATTATTTTATAATGATCAACGCCAATTCGGATTTTGGCAAATAGTTGACTCTAAAGGATTAAAGAAAATTCAAGATAAACTAGGATTAGACCCTCTGGGAAATGAATTTAGTTTATTAAATTTTAAAAAGTTATTCTTAGATAAAAAAGGAAATATTAAAGCTTTTTTATTAAATCAGAAATATGTAGCTGGGTTAGGGAATATTTATGTTGACGAGAGTCTTTTTAGGGCTCATATTTTACCATTTAGGAAGATAAATACTATTACCGAAAAGGAACTTAAGGCATTATATCAATCAATAAAAGATATTTTAAAATTATCTATTAGATATCGAGGAACAACTTTTAATAATTATATAGATACTAAGGGACATAAAGGTAAGTTTACAAAGTTTTTAAAAGTATACAGAAAAGAAGGTCAAAAATGTTCCAGATGTGGAAAAGGAATAATTAAAAAGATTAGAGTTGCAGGGAGGGGGACTAGATATTGTCCTTATTGCCAGAGATAACAGTTTTAAGTTATTATAATCTCCTTAAATATTATTGTAGGTTTGGTCAAAGATGTGAACATTGAAGCAAATAATTATTTGATTAATATTTTGTTAAATTTTTAAAATAAAAAAATAAAGAAAAAAATGATTTTCCTTTATTAATATAAATGTGTCAGGTAGAAACGGCTAACTTCGCTTCGCTCGGAAAGAGACGTGATGGAAATTAAAGACTTTCTACCTGACACAATATTGTGTTTTTAAATTACTTTATATTGTAATATTATATCAAAATTATTTTCTTGTCAAGAGCTGAATCGTTATTTTTTAAAATAGCACTTATTAATTATCCGCTATTTTTTTATTGTAGGAAATAACAGTTTTTTAGATTATTATAATCTCCTTAAATTGGTTGAAGATTTTTAATTAGACAAACCCTTTTAAAAGACGTAAAATATGAGATAGAATAAAGAATATGGGATGAATTTTGAATAGATGCTAAAACAAAGGGCAAAATAAAAAATATTTTAAATTATTAAAAAATCAATATTATGCTTAATACCAAGAAGAAAAAAATTATTCTTTTTAGTCTCATAGGATTTGTTATTTTATTAATTATTGGTGTTATTAGCCTTTTTTTGCTAGGCAAAGACGAACTTCCTACTAATGATAAAGGTTTGTGGCTGTCTAATTTAAATATTTTTGAACAAGAAAATCTTTTTTATTGTCTTAGTGAAGCAAGTGATAAAATAAATTTGTCCGAAGATGAAAGCATTAGAGATTATTATGAGGGAAATATTGAATCGACTACATTATTTCTGGAAAAGAATAAAGAATTTTTTAATTATTTTGATAAATGTTTATCTTTTAATACATTTCAAGATCCGGCCTATAGCAACATAGAAGATTTTTGGATTGGAAGCACACTTTATAGTAGGTCTGAAATTACATGGTCAGCAAAGCTTGTTTTAATCAATGCCAGACATTTGTTCAGACAAGGTGAAGAAGAGCAGGCCTTTAATGAGGCTTTTAAAGTTGTTAAAATTGGTCACATCATGGAGAATTCTCAAGGACCTCTTATTCAATACTTA
>CAZQEL010000064.1:0-1981 GCA_964591795.1 uncultured archaeon
CCTAATTTCCCAGACATATCTACTACGATTGCCCCTAATTTAATTTTTGCCATAATTTAAAATTTATTTGTTTTTGCTACTTTCCTTTTTTTAAACAAACCGAAGAGGGTAGCAATAGCAACTACAATTTGTATGAGAATATTTGAAATTTCAACAATATTTGATGGATCACTTGGTAAAGTATTTTGTACTATTTCTGTTATTCCAATTCCCGAGGATCCTATTACTAATTTTGTTAAAGCTGTTTTCATTTGTTGTTATGATTTAATATTGATTTAAAGCAAATCTAATAAACTTTTTTTAATTTAATGATAAAACATACACAAATCCGACAAAACGCCGTTAAAATGTGTTTAAAATTTAAAATTATTGCAATTTACTCGTTGTTAAATCTTTATTAACTCTTAATTAACTCTTTTTTACCGCGAAGCGAAATTAACATTTTTTAAATAAAAAGTGAAAGTTTTAAAATAATACGTCTTTTGCTTTTTAGTTAAAAAATTGCCAGTATGGCAATACTGGGGGTTGCTTTTGCTAGTCAAAAGGGGGCAAGGCCCACAAAGTAGCCGCCCAATTAACGACGGAGAAAAATTTAAAACAAATCCGCTTTTAAAAACATCGAATACAATGTAATTAAAAAATCAACTTTGTAAAAAAATAGGAAAAATCGGTAATTTTGTGAGTGTTAATTTTGCGGTTTACTTGGGCTTTGCCTATATAGAAGGAGTTATTTTTACGGAATTATGTTTTTTTACCTTGCCGCCTGCAAGGCTAAAATAAGAAAATCAAAAAAATGTGATTTAGAGTGAAAATACCGAGCTTTTGCGAGACCTTTTAGCGCGAGCTAGGCGTTATATTTGGAGATTCATATTGCTTTATCCACCAGGCGCAAAGGCAAAAATAAATGCTTTTACTTCAAAAGCTTTTATAAGCGGAGCAAAAACCTTTTGTTTGTGAAGTATTTTTGAAAAAAATGTGTAGCAAATAAATGTTTTTTGTGGGGGAATTATGGTTATGACCGGAGGGAATAATAAATTGATCGAGCGCAGCGAGACTTAATAACTTTAATATTTCTTATTTCAACTCTTTATTAACTCGGCGTTTACTCTTTATTATCTCTTAACTATTTAATTATATTTATTATTTAAAATCTATTTATAAACTATTTCTAATATATTTAAACTCTTTATTAACTCTTTATTATCTCTTTATTAACTCGTAATTATTTACAAATTAAATACCAATAATAAATCTAAAACTATAATACATATATAATAAATATATTTAAAATCAATTTTAGAAATTTTTAGAAATATTTTTTAATTTTTTTTGAATTTTTTTTAAATTTTTTATATTAACTCGTAATTGTTTAATAATTAAATATTTTTAGTAATTGTTATATAATGTTATTTTCAAGTTTATTTAAAGACTATTTTATTATTATTTAAAGACTATTTTATAACTATTTATTGGATTTATAGGTGAGATTATACAATTTTCTCAGCTGCTTGTTTTGATCCCCTACCAAATAAGGAAAATTAACTTTTATATTTGAGTGAATGACCAGGTGACATATTTTACAAACACATACCAAGTTGAAAGGGTTGTTATTTTGGTGGTTTTTATCGATATGATGCACGTGGTTAGATAAAGATTTATGACCACATAAAACACACTCAAAATCAAAAATAAAAAGTATAACGGGTTTAATTTTATTAAAAATATAACTACTCGAGTTCAAAATAACCTTGTTTTTTTCCATAATCGTATAATATTTTACGCAGCCAACGGTATTCGAATTCTACGCATTTGTTAAAATCGTAATAAAAAGTACGTGCCCACCTACCAACGTGCTGACGTACTTCTTTTATTTCACTTACTAAAGCAAATATATCATATTCTACAGCCTCGCAAAAATCTGAAACAGAATTTAATTTACTTAAGGATCTGGAACAAAACCACAAACGCAAAGACTTGCTAT
>CAZQEL010000065.1:0-1970 GCA_964591795.1 uncultured archaeon
AACCTTGCGTTTTTAACGAATTGTTCGCTCATAGCACGGAGAGCTGCTGCCGCATGTTGACTATTATGAGTTAATATACCACTAGCTAATACGAAATTTTTATTTTTTTTAACAGTTAAATTACAAGTTTTTTGCATTCCTTTATACTTTATGGATTTAATTTTTATTAATTTCATAAATATCTTCTCCAGTTACTATTTTAAATTCATATCCGTTCATAGAACAATAATTGTTGGTATATAAAATTTTATCTTTTATAAGATGTATCATTTCTTTTGGTTTAACTTCTATTAAAATCCACATGTTTGGTAATTTCACAGAAAAATCTACAATATAAATATGTTCTTTATTATCTTTTTCTGAAATATAAGGTATCCTATGTTTCTCATAAAAAATATTGGATTCTCCATATTTTTTTATCAATTGCATATAATAATCTTTTTCCCAGCTGCTTCTAAATTTTTTACCATTATATATATATTGCCAATGTGTTCTTCTGTTAGTAGATTTTGGTGAATATTCAGTAGTTAATATTCTTCTTTTTAGGGCTTCAGATATTTTTTTACCAGACGCTTTTCTAATTTGTTTACCATGTTTTGTATTATTAAATAATGTCGTATTAATTTTATTTTTTTCGCCAATACTTTTAGCAACCAATTTTCCCTTTTTTGTTTTATAAAATGCTAATTTTGATTTAGTAATTTTTTTACCTCTTTCTTGCAATTTGTTTAAATCAAGGTTTTTTACTTTGCTAAATTCACGATTTTTTACACAAGCATTACAATATTTCTTATACCCTCTAGCGATTCCTAGAAAATCTACTTCGTTTTTACAAATTTTGCAATATTGTTTGCTAAATATTTTATCATATATAATATTTACAGCATCTTTTCTGGAACAATCTGTAAATTCATATTTTTCTAAATGATGGGCCATACATAATAAATTTTTTTTATTAATAACACCAAAATTTTGTTTACAAATAGGACATATAGATTCTATCATTGAAATATTTTTAATATGGGGATGAAAATTACACAATGTTTTTTGTTTTGATTGTATAGTACGGCACTTAGGAGAGCATGTTTTCCTATATCCAAATGTGGAAGAAACAAACTTTGTTTTCTTGTTACAAATTATACATAACCCTTCTTTAGGATGTTCTTTATCATATTGTTTTTTTCTAGTTGTTTTTAAATGTTTTAATCCATTGATAATGGAACTTCGTTTGCCAGAACAGGCTGTTGAACATACAAACGCATACCTATTTTTTAAAGAAATAAAGTTTGTTGGCTTGCCACAAATTACACAAACCCCTTCGTTCTTTTTTTTAAAAAAGATATCATAATATTCTTTTTTTGTTAATTTATGTATACGTAAATGCTGCCAACATACATCAATATTTTCTCCGCAAATTTTACATGTGTGATTCATTTATTATCCTTTCAATAATAGCATTATATGTTTCTCCTTTTTTACCTATTTTAGTAAGTTTTATATGAACTTTTTCACTTATTTCTATATGTTTTGACATATTTTATCACCTTATGACATATAATGACACTTCTACTATATAAATGTTTCGTTTATTTCGTCAGATAAACTTATAATTTTATCATTTTCCTTTAAATCTTTAAGTTTTTTCTCTATAATTTTACCATTTTGTTCAATAAAAAATGGGTGTTCCATGCTTGCTTCTATTGTTACGCCGTTTTCTAATGTTATAGTATATATATCACGGTCTCTTTTTGGTAAAGGAATACAATAATCATTCTCTATTTTTTTCGTATTTGTATTATATGAAATAATTGAACACCCTTCTTTTGGAACATTTTTGATTTTAATAGTTTTTGTATTAGTTAAGTCTCCAATGATTATTTCTGTTTCTGGGTCTAAACACATAAAATCTATTTCTTCAATCCAAACAATTTTAGGTTTTCCGGGCACACTACTTTTAGAAGTCATAAAAT
>CAZQEL010000066.1:0-1965 GCA_964591795.1 uncultured archaeon
GCGAATTACTAAATCCAATAATTTCTTCAACTGAGCGAAAATGCTCCGTTAAAGTGATAATGTTGGTCATCTTTATTTTAGCAATATCAAACAAACTGGATGTATTAGAAAACTGATGACTATTTGGAACGTCGGATATATATCGTGTAATTAAATCGGTGACCTTGCTTTGTGTAGTAAATGTAGTTGGGCTAACCTGTTCATCATCTCCTACAACAAGCAATTTTTCTCCTATGTAAGCAATATTTAAGCCACGAGTATCAACTTGGCTTGCTTCATCAAAAATAACAATATCAAACATTCCAGCTGTTGGATTTGGAAATAACTCGTGTATTGTATTTATCGGCATAATCCAAACAGGAACAGCATTTTTGCCAATCTCCAAAGATTTTTTTGCGTCAGCGAGATGTTTAGGTGCATATTTACCAAGTCCTTTACCTCGTTTTTTCATGCTTAATGCGAACGAAGCAAGCGCTTCTTTTTGTTTTTTAGTAACTCGTTTTTTAAGATGCATCCATGCAGAAATTTCAACAAAATCTCTAACTAAATCCCTTTCTTTATTTTTTAGAATCCATAATTCTTTACTTATTTTAGAAATTGGATCGCCTGAATGCAGTTCATCCAACCAACTAATTAACCTTTTCCATTTCCAATTTTCCTCTATATTGATCTGAACATCGCTGTCTTTTTTGATTGTAATTTTAATTTCATCAACTGTTTTAGGAAGTGTTTCTTTTAATACATCCTCAATTAGTTTAATTTCTTCAGATCTATTTTGTTTATCAATAAGATCTGGTATTTGTCTATAGAACGATTTTATTTCTTCTAAATTCCCTGTTTTTAAGTTTTGCAGATATGCAATAACATTTTTATGGTTATGTTTATTTAATTTTAGCTTTTGTATTGCTTTATTAAAAATTTCATCATTTAGCTTAGAATATTCCACGGATAATTTTTTTCTCTCATTTAATTTTGCTATTTCTTTTTTTGTAACAATTATTCTATCAATGTTTTTTTCTTTGATGTATGTAGCTAATAAAAGTGTTTTTTTATGCGCGTTTTCCTTTTCAAAATATGTGGCTATTTCATTTATTAAATTTTCATATTCATTGGTTTTAAAATACGAAAGAAAATTATCAAAAACAGTCAGAGCATTTTCTATAAAAGATAAATCAAGAATATTTACCTCCTTAAATAATTTGTAATTTTCAATATTCGTATTTAATTTTGAATTATCTTTTTTAAAATAAATAATGCGCGCCAAACTATCTATAACCCCTTCAAACTCCACTATATTAAATGGATTTGAAAGTTCTTTTTTATTAGTCATAGACTGAAAAGCCTGTTCCCAAATATTTTTCAAATCATTTTCAATTTTTATTTTTAAGAAATATGCATTAATAACTTCAATATCATTGTTACTACGAATTTCTTTCCCATCAATTTTTGTCTTTTTTATAAACTTTCTTATATCTAAATTAAATAAAAGTCCAAGACCTTTTTTGACTTTATCGCCATTATTTTTCGCCTGTTCTGTAATTTTAGAAATTATTTCCAAAGCAGAAATACAATCTATGTCATATTCATCAACTAGTTTTATTTTTTTGCCAAGCAGAATACTTTCGGACTCATTATATTTTTTTAGTATGTTTTTTATTTTTGTTAATATATTTTCCCACCTTTGTTTTTGATTATCATTTTTCAATATTTCAAACAGTTCTTTCTCGTAGGGTTCATTAAAAGAAAGCAGAGCTTCTTTCAATGTCTTGAGAGCATCATAAACATCAGAAATATTATTTTCTTTTTTCTTGTCAAAAAAACTTGATTCTGAAATATTATTTTTTTTAAAAAATCCAACTTCTTTTAGGCGTTTTCTAAGTTTAAAAGCCTTCTCTTTGTGTGTATTATAATCATTTATATTTTCTTCTATATTGTCTGTATTTTTTAGTTCTTCATTGTCTGGAA
>CAZQEL010000067.1:0-1848 GCA_964591795.1 uncultured archaeon
TTTATGTTGCTCAAATCTTAATTTTAACAGGGTGAAGTTTTCTTCTGGGCATGGGTGATAGTTAAGTAGTTAATTGGGTAAAGGGGTAAGTGGTTAATTCTTTTTGTCTCCCATTCTGCCCCCATTAAACCACTTCTCGCTTATTTAATAAAGCTTTAATTAAAATTTTATAAAGTTTTAATGATTTATTATTTTTTTTTAATCCCTGCTAGTTGTGTTCTCAAGTTTCTCTAGAATTAAGTTTTTGGGTTGGTTGATATAAATTTTCAGCAATTGAAGAGTGCTCCTTGTTTATTCTCACTATTTCTTTTTTTCCCTGCCAGTTTATATTTAATTTTCGATTTTGCTACACTATTGTCAGCTATTTCTATTGAATTTCTCTTAATCAATTTTTTAAAAACATTCTTTATTCTTTCTTTATCTTCTTCGCCGGTTATTTTTCTTGCTTCTTTATTGGCAATAAAGTCATGTTTTTTTAAATACTCAACTATTTTATGTTCATAACTTTCAGCACTCGCGTGTTTTAGAATCACAAACACACTATTCTCCCCTTCTTTAAATATTGGATCGGCTAACCCAGCTTTTCTCATAGATTCAAAAATAGTTTTTATTCCTTCCCCTTGATCTTGATTAAGTCTATTCCGTTTTTCCTTTTCAAGCGCCGAAATTTTAAATAACATTCTCACTATATTAGGATTTCTAGAAAATCTTCCGTGAGATAAAATATTTTTAGAAGTTATACCACCAGCAAAACCACCAGGGCTAATTATTTCAATTTGATTATCATAAATTTTAATCTGTATTTCATTTTGAATATAATAATCTCTATGTATAACAGCATTCACAATTGTTTCTGTAATAGCTTCTCTTGGATATCTAACGCCTAGCGATATCATTATTCTGTCAACTCGTTGAATGCTTTCTCTTATTAATTTTTCAATTGGACCTTCTATTGTATAGTCATCATTGCTTGTTCTTTCTCTTTTATCCACATATTTTCTAGAATTTTTTTGAAATTCAAACCTAATAATTTTTATTCCTGATTTAATAATTGACTGAGGCATATCCAAAAAACAAAGAATAGCTGATATTCTAGGTTTCTTATTATAAATAAAATTATTTTTCTCTAAAAATTCCTCTTTACTGCCAGAAAAATTAATTTTTTCTAAAAAATTGTTAAAATATTCACTATTGTGGAATAAACTTACATCGACATTTTTGATCTCATCTTCATAACGGTCAACTCCTTTTTTACTCTTTAAAATTTTTATATCCTCACCCTTTAATGTTATTTGTTTTGCACCCTTCCTTACCAGCACTTTTCCATCTGATGTTCTGTGTGTTGTAGTGCTTGATGGTATTTCTAACTTAACGATAATCTTATTATCGTACATTAAAAATTCATGTTCCAAATTTTCTACACGCGGATTTATATCTCTATACGCGGCATCAATTACCTTGGTAGCATCTTCAACTGTTTCAAAGCCATCATTCCTCTCTTTTTCGCTTTTATCATTAATACCTACAAACAAATTACCTCCCGTCGTATTAGCAAATTGTACCACTTTATCCTGTACCCTCTTGCCACTAACTATTGAATTAACAAAATCACTATAATCTCCTTCTTCATTGATTAATATTCTATCAAATTCTCTTTTGCTAATTTTTCTATAATTACGCTTCATCATAAAATTCTTTATTATTTTTTTCCATTATTCAAAATTATTTTTTTCTGCTTTATTAATATTCTGCAAATCTGTTTTTTATACATTTAAATTTTAGTTGTTTCCATGTTTAGAAAACTATTAGAGATAAAGCAGACAAGATTGTCCTTTAATCTAACCCACT
>CAZQEL010000068.1:0-1816 GCA_964591795.1 uncultured archaeon
TCTTTAATCCTTTTCTATTTTGTTTAGTTGGTATTATTATTGTTTTTGGTTTGTATGTTGATGTTATTTTTATGTTAGAAAATTTTATTCCAGATTGAGCATCTAAACAATATTTATCTAATAAATTGTTCTTTCGTAAATGTATATAAATTCCTTGATTTTCTTTTCCTAATTGACCCCTTGATGGTTTTTCTTTGTAAATTTTATGATATTTTTTAATTGTTTGTTTTAAATTTAATTTTGTTTTAGGCAAACAATATTTATCTAACAAATTATTTTTACAGAAATGAGAATAGATTGCTACATTTTCTTCTTGTAATTTACCTCTTAATGGTTTTTCTTTGTAAATCTCTTTGAATTTATTAATTGTATCTTCAAAATTTAATCGTGTTGATTTTAAACAATATTTATCTAATAATTTATTTTTACGGAAATGCATATAAATTGCTCCATTTTCTTTTCTTAATTGGTCTCTTGATGGTTTTTCTTTGTAAATCTCTTTGAATCTTTTAGTTGCTTGATTTAAAGTTAAAAGTGTTGAATCTAAACAATATTTATCTAAAAGATTATTTTTTCCCAAATGAATATAAATTGAACCATTTTCTTTAGATAATTGTCCTCTTGTTGGTTTTTCTTTATAAATTTCATGATATTTATTTATTGATTGTTTTAAATTTTTCATTGTAGAATCTAAACAATATTTATCTAATAATTTATTTATACGAATATGCTGATAAATTGTTATACTTTCTTTTTTTAATTGTCCTCTTGTTGGTTTTTCATTTCCATAAATTTCTTTGAACTTTTTTATTGATTGTTTTAAATTTAAATTATCTTTTTCTTTTTGTGTTAAATTCAAACAATATTTATCTAATAATTTATTTTTACGGAAATGAGAATAGATTGCTACATTTTCTTCTTGTAATTTACCTCTTAATGGTTTTTCTTTATAGATTTCATGATATTTTTTAATTGTATCTTCCAAATTCATATTATTTGATTCACTTTCCTTAAGAACACTCTCAATAACTTCTTCTTCAAATTCACAAGGAACACCAATAGAATTTTCAACTAATTGAATAAAGTCTTTTTTATTTTTACAACTTGTTCTTTCAGAGTTATAAGTATACTTTTTAAAATTCCCTTTTGAATTTCCAACAAAATCAATAAGTAACCCTTCAGAGTTATCTTCTTGTCCTTCAATATTAAAGATTTGCCTTCCTTTTTGCTGATTCCAGAGTATATGAGAATCTGTTGGTCTATCAATAATAACTAAATCTACTTTGGGAATATGAAAACCTTCTCCAATTAGTCCAACATTAAAAAGTAATTGATATTTATCTTCTGTAAAATCTTTAAGTATTTTTTCTCTTTGAATAGGAGATGTCTTACCATCAATATAAACAGACTTAATTCCCATCTTGTTGAACTCATCACAATATCTTTTAGCTACAACACATCTAACAGAAAAATAAACTCCTTTTTTATCTCCAATTCCTTTAAAACTCATTTCTTCTTTTCCATTCTTAATTATATCAAAAATTCCTTTAATCCTTTCAGGAACAATATACTTTTTACCAACTTCTTTAATATCATACTTGTATAATCCCTCATTAGTTGAGTAATGTTCTATGTCCCCATAATCACACCATCTATCCCAAAAAGCAACTATCTTATAAGGTCTTAACCAACCTTTATCCATTGCTTCTTTTTCTCCAACATTCAAAATCAGATTATCATCATAAAGAGGGAAAATATCTTTTTCATCATTTCTTGTAGGGGTAGCAGTCATTCCAAGTAAGAATTTAGGTGTAAA
>CAZQEL010000069.1:0-1772 GCA_964591795.1 uncultured archaeon
TTCAATTGATTTTTTAATTGGATTTAATAATTGCTCATCTTTTGAATAATTGTAATACGACGCAAGTCCAGTTAATCCCCACAGTCTTTGATTAGTCACTGGCTTATCTACGGCAGCTTTAATCAAATATGTATAAACTACCCTTTTTAAAGCATCCTCTATTTTCTCTAATTCGTCTTTACTAAAAATATCTTTATGTTTTTTTAAAAAACTAGATATACAATCTATTATTGCACCACAATCAATAACATTATTTGATTTATTATAATGATTAAGTCTCCCAGGATAAAAAATCCAATTTTCTCCATCTTTAGTTAACTTTTTAATTGTATTCAATATTAATTTCTTGCCTTTTTCTAGTTCTCCTAAATAAGAATAAAAATCAACTGCATAAATATTTTTACCAGCATGTTCTATTCTATGCTTTTTGCAGTATATATTACATTCTAAATATTTTACTAATTGTTTTAAAAAATCATCAAACATTTAATTTATTATTATCAAGCTTTTTAAATATTTCCAAATAAACGATTTTTTCTTAATTTTTATGTTAACCAATATATTTTAATAAAAAAACATATTCAAATAAAAAATTAATTAATTAATTTTACTTGATATCTTTATTTTTCTAATAAAGTACCAATAGTCAAAATACTAAAAAGATAACTTTTCGTATCAAAATCAACTTTATGAAATTTAGGATAAATTAATATAACTTTATTTTTCATAACAACTTATAATTTTTTTAACTAGTTTATCTAAATTATGATTTTTAATTACTTCATTACGTAATCGTTTTATAATTTTTCTTTTATCTTCTTTTAATAATTTCATTAAATTAATAATTTTTTGAGCTAAGTCTTGTTGATTTGATTGTTCAAACATTAATTTGTCATCTTTTAAAATATATTGGAAAGCTTCATTAGAAGTTAAAACTAATTTTTCACAAGCCATTGCTTCTAAAACGGCTTTATCTACGCTTCCTGTATGACTCATATTAATAAATAAATCACTATTTTGATAGTAAGATAATATTTGATTATAAGATACTGGTCCTAATAATCTAATATATTTTTCTAAATCTTTATATTTAATTATATTTTTTAAATCATCAAAATACTTTTGCTCTTTTTTTAATACCGGACCACCAATAATTTTAACTTCTAAATTTTTAATATTTTTTTCTTTTATTAAAATTCCTATTGCTTCAATTAATGTTTCATAATCTTTAGTTGGTGAAATTCTACCGATTGAAATAATTTTAAATTTATCATTTATTTCCTTATCTTCTTTGTCTGGCATAAAATAATCAATGTCTATTCCATGACCAACAATTTTAACTTTTTTAGGAAAGATAGGTTTACGAAAACTCTTATCTGAAACAGTAATAATTTTATTAGTTAATCTTTCTAATAAATGTCTTTTCCAATTAATGGATCCATGCGTATACCAACTTGTTATTCTCTTTCTAAAAATCTTTGACATTAAAGCAGATAAAATCGTATACTCTGGATTCTGATGACAAAAAACTCCATTTACTTTAGGTAAAATCTTTAATAATTTAAATTGCAAAACAAAAACTTTAAAAAATTTATTATGAGACAAAGAAATAATTTCAATATTTTCAGGTAAATTTCCTCTATAACTTTTTTGCCAAGTAATTACATATAGTTTTTCTAATTTTTCTCCAATCTTTTTTACCCAATTATAAGTA
This sequence comes from uncultured archaeon, assembly GCA_964591795.1. Lineage (GTDB taxonomy): Archaea > Iainarchaeota > Iainarchaeia > Iainarchaeales > CSSED10-239 > Forterrea. Next base: position 1,715 of record CAZQEL010000069.1, read on the forward strand.
AATCCTGCTGGTGAGGAATCTTTTTCATCCACTTTTCTTGTAATCATTAGTAATTTCA
>CAZQEL010000070.1:0-1734 GCA_964591795.1 uncultured archaeon
GTAAAAGGTTTAGAAAAAGGTACTTCTAATATTTTAAAGCAACATAATACTAAAGATTTATAAAAAAGCTGTGAGGGAAAGGTAAATGAAACCTAAATTTAAAAACCATACAGTAACTAAACAAAGCGACAATTTAATCAAAGCAAAAAAAGCATTAAAAAAACTTAAGTTACGAGACAAGAAATTAAGGGAAGAACTTAAGTTACAAATAAAAAGAGAAGGGCAATTTAAATGAGCAATTTGCAATCATATCTTTCCGAAAGAGACCCGATGAGATTATCAGTGGGGGTGTTGCGTTTATCTAAAAGAGTCTCAGATAAAGATGAAGATACTCCTTTTAATACATGGTTAAAAAATAGACGTATGCATTTTGCTGCTCATCATGACAGAGATGTTATGAAACGAGAAAAGAAAAAATTTTATTTATTTAAGTTAAAAAATTTATTACACAAAGAATCTCTTGTAATCGAAGCTACTTCAATTATTTTATTTGAACAACAAATGGATAAAATAAAAGAAGGAATTAAACAAGAAAAAACAAGATTCGTCAATGCTAAAAAAGAATTTGATATGTTGATGTCTAAACGACAAAAACATCTTGGCGTTGAACGTAAAATAAAGACTAAAATAAAAGTCACTCCTAATAGTGAAATGTTAAAAAATATGTTAAAGAAAACACAAACTGAAATTAATGAAGGGTTATTAGAAATTAGACATGCAAAAAGAGTAATGGATCATAGGTTTAAATCTTGGAAAGAAGCAGGAACAAATGAATTTAAAGAAGTCCTTAAAGGAGTAAGTAAAAGAGCCGAGTCTAAAAGAGTAAGAAATGATATGTTAAGGATTATTAAATCTCAATATGAAATATTTAAAAAGACTTTACAAACTGCTTATAAGCCTATTATTAAACCAATATTATCTAGAGTTTAAAAAATGAAAACGCTTCAATTATATTTAGAAAATACAGTATATAAAAAAATAGTTACTTCACTATCTCATAAACAAGAAATGTATGATAGTATTAAAGCTGCATATGAAATAGCAAAGAAGAAATGGCTTGATTCAATTAACAATAAAATTCATCCAATGGAAATTGAATATTATAAAGCTAAGAAAGATATATTGAAGAAATGATTAGCATCAGTAGAGATGCAGATGTTATTACAAAAGCGAAAAGAAAAAATTTCAACGGGTCTTTTTAGACCAGTAAAATTTGATAAATTTAAGCCTATTGTTAATAAATTTAAAAGGAGTACCTCTAATGGATAAATCACAAAAAAGTTTGTGTGAACAAGCAGTAAAAGCGTCTAGCAAAGAATTTATTAAATATTATAATGCTACTATTAAGAAAGCTATTAAGCTAAGAAAAAATAGAAAAGCATCAGCAGAATTAATGGGAAAACTGACTAAAGTAAAGAAACCTAATAATGATAATATTGTTATTGCTAAAGTTCGTCAATTAAAAAAGAAATTAGCAAATATCAAATCAATTAGTGTAGAAAGAAAAAAACAAGTATTAGCTGATATTAATAAAAAATATGGAAAGAAAAAATAAATGAAAAGTGTCCAAAATTATTTAAAAGAAGATGATGCACAGAATATTCCCGAATGGAAAAAGAAAATTAATGAAAATGCTCAAAGGACAATCCTTATTGATTTTGATGGAGTAGTTCATGCATACTCAAAAGGATATGAAGATGGTACAATATATGATCCTCCTCAAGCAGGAGTAGA
>CAZQEL010000071.1:0-1719 GCA_964591795.1 uncultured archaeon
TTTTAATCTCCTCCTCCGTCAACCCATAAAGTTTATAAACCAATTCATCAATTTTTTTTTCTAATTCTTTTTGCTGAACTGGTGGATTTTTCGGATCATAGTCTGGAGTAGAGGTAATGGCAAGAATTTGATCAACTGTTTCAATAAATGGTTTTTGTTTTTCAAGTGATATTATCTTTATCGGTAATTTTTTTAAATTAGAAAGTAAAATTTGAGGATGAAGATCTGTTCCCTTTAGCCTAAGTGAATTATGATAATAGTTTAATAAATTAGAGTTCATTAGAGCAAGAATATACTCCAAATAATAATCTTTAGAATATTCTTTTTTAAAGTATGTAGAATGAATGGAGTTAGAAACAAAATAGTTATCGTTGTCGATTGTGCCTTTTACAGTAGCACTGTTCTGAGATGTAATTATTTTTCTTGAAAGAAATATATTTTTATCTCTTAGTTGTACTTTTCTTAGTTCTATTGGATCTTTGATATATTTTTTTGCCTCATTAATATCATAACAAAGATACATCTCATTAGTTAAAAAATAATATTTTGTTAATTTATATTTACCAGATATTCCTGAAAATTTAACATATCTCTCATCTACCTTTTTGTCACTAATTAATTTTTCTCTAATAAACGGAATAATTCCATCTCTCACAAAACATATCTCATTTAAGTTTTTTGTATTTTCTTTTATCTTATTAAGAATATGATAATCAAATTTAACAAGATTTAAATTTATTTCATTTGATGATTTAAATATTGATTGATTTATTTCTTTAAATTTAATTGATTTTAAATTATTTAAATCTGGTTTAATTAAAATTTTTATGACATTATCACTGTCGGAAAAATCTCCTTCCTCAGAAATCAAAATCATAAATTCATCATTAGCATTAAAATCAACTTTACTTCCAAGATATACTATTTGTTTTATTTTAAAATTATCAATTAAATATATTTGTAGCTGACCATGGTTTCTTTTCCTTGAAAATAATCTATAGGGTAATACATAAGCTAGCTCACAATTTTTATGTCCTATTTGTTGTGCTAATTCTATAAATATTGCTGCAGTGTCCTGTCTACCACGACTAACAGATAAATAATTATTTTTAAAATATTCTCTTTCTTCATCAGATAAATCAGCATTGTAGGGTGGATTCCCAATAACTACGTCAAAGCCACCTTTTTCTTTAAATACATCACTAAATTCCAGTTTCCAAATAAAAAATGGTTTTATATTTTTATGACGAAGTTTTTTTATTTCTTCTAATTTGTCCGTTTTCCCTTGTTCCTCAAGTGTCGCTTCAATAAGTTCCCATTTCAGATTATCAATTTCTTCTTTAAGATTTTGTTTTTGAGTTCGCCGAGACTCAGAGATATATTCTTCAATTTTACTTTGTAAAATACGAGTTTTTTCTTGGGCTATTTTCTTTTTTTGTGGTTCACCAAATAAGCCAGTTGCTTCATTAATGTCGTCTGGTTTTTCTATAAAGGATTTTTTTCGGCGTTGTAAAGATTTTATCTCTTTTTCTATTTCTTCTTTTTTAATTGCAGTTAATTGATTATTTCTATGTAATTCAAAGTATTCTTTTTGTAAAAGAGAAAGTTTTTGATTAATTTCCTGTTTCTCTCTTTCTATACTTTGAGCATCTTCAAAAAAAGAATCATCAAATAGTTTAATCCCTTCATATTCAGAGATTAAACTATTTCCCTGCATTA
>CAZQEL010000072.1:0-1674 GCA_964591795.1 uncultured archaeon
TTAGAATTTAAAATAACAAGTTTTGGCGACGCAACAGGTGTTGGTATGAAAATTTCAATGCTTGGGACGGTTTAATTACTAATTAATCACATAATAAAAAAATGAAATAAAGAATAAAGAGTAATAAAGAGTAATGGTTGATTATAAAAATAGTAAAATATATAAAATTAGAAGTTATAAAACAGATGATATATATATTGGTTCTACAACACAAACGCTTTGTAAGCGATTAGCAAAACATAATTCTAATTATAGAAGTTATAAAAAGGGCAACACATATGAAAACTATATGACATCTTTTAAAATATTAGAATTTGGAGATGCTTATATAGAATTAATTGAAATTTGCTCTTGTAATTCAAAAGAAGAATTACATAAAATAGAAGGTGAATATATTAGAAATTTAGATTGTGTAAATAAAAATAACCCATCTCCTACTGAAAAAGAAAAAAAAGAACAAAACAGAAAAAAAACAAAAAAATATATAAATAATATGACCGCAGAACAAAAAGAAAAACTTTCAATTTATAATACTGAATATTTAAAAGAATATTATAAAAAAAATAGAGTTGATAGGTTAGAAAAACAAAAAGTAAATGTTGAGTGCGAATGTGGTGCTATTTTAAGAAAACATCATTTACTAAGACATAAAAAATCAATAAAACATATAAAATATTTAGAAACGGTTTAATTTTTTTTAACTTTCTTTTCTTTCTTGTTAATTTTTCTATATTTAGCATTCATAGATGCGGAATGTAAATATTTATTTTCAATTTCCTGTGCTTTTTTTTCTAATTCTTCAATTGTCGGTTGGTCTTCTGAAAAATGACTAATTACAATATGTCTAATTAATGAAGAACTTATATTTTTTTCAGGATAATATTTATGAAATAAAGAATTAAAATACTTAGTTTGAGTATTGCCGTTTATTGGAAGCAGTCTATCTCTTTTACTTACAAGAAAATAATTTGACGTATTAAACTTGAACCATATTTTATATAAATTAACTAATTTTTTAGGGACATCATATTTTTTACTACCAATTTTTTTTGAGTTTTTAAAATTATTCAAAACAAATACCATTTTATTTTTAGGATACTTAATTAACCAGTTATGTTTATTTTGTTCTGTTTCATTTAGTTTCTCATATTTTTCTAAATCTATAACCTTTACTTCTGATAAATCATTTCTAATTGGAAATTCTAAATGTGATTTTAAGAGAATAGCATTTTGTAATTCTTCAAACTCGTGTTTTTCTAGTTTATCTTTTGTTTTAAAACCTTTTACTTTTTTCACTAAATCATTCGCAATATCTACCATATCACTATATTCAATCCAGTTTTTCTCTTGTGTTGGAGTTTTTACTTGTTTTTTTAAAAATTCATTATATTCATCATTCAGACCTTTTAATTTTTTTTGATATTTATCTTTTAAATCATCTTTTCCTTTAAATGATTTATCGGCATCAATTCCTACGATAATTGCTGTCAATTTATTCTTTTTTGTTGTAATTTTTGAGATGTCATCTATATATTTTTCTACTTTATCAAAGTTTTGAAGATATTTAGTATTTTTAGGAAAACCTTTATTTCCTAAATCTTTATAGATTTTAGTTAGTTGTTTATCATATGTATTAACACTTGCTTCACAAATATTCGGTCTTTTAGTTTTAAT
>CAZQEL010000073.1:0-1670 GCA_964591795.1 uncultured archaeon
AGTAAAATAAATTCCAAAGAATGAAAGCATAGATATAATTGATAAAAAACATAAAAATTTTGATGAAATTATAAATGTATTAAATATTGAAGATATTAATTTTGAATATGAAAGAAAAAACGACATAAAAGAAGAAAAAAATATAAAAGAAATTTTGACTATCATTAAATTTGTTGATTCTATTATTAAAGATAAAATTACAAATAAAGATTATTTATTACCAGAAATACTTAGTTTTGAATTTTTTAATATATCAAATGAAGAAATATGGAAGTTTGCTGAAAATACTAAAACAAAGAGAAATTGGAATATGTCTTGGTTTGCGCAAATGAAAGACTGTGAAAGTGAAAAAATAAAAGAAGTATATAAATTTTTAATGAATTTATCTGTAGAATCAAAAAGAAAAACTGCTGAGGAAATATTAGATTATATACTTGGTAATGAAGAAATTAATGAATATACATCTCCATACAAAGAACATTATTTTTCTAAACTTAAATTTGAAAAAGATAAACTAAATTATTTAATTAATTTATTATCTTTACAAAAATTGTTTTCAAAAATTAGAGAATATTTAGACAAAAAAACATTATTTATAGAAGAGGTTGTGAAATTTATAGAATTACATGAAAAACACAACATGAGAATAAATATTGATAATAAAATAAAAATTGGAGAAAACAACACTACCCTACTTAGTGCTCATAAATCAAAAGGATTGGAATTTGATAATGTATTTATAATAAATTGTAATCAAGGAGTTTGGAAAAGAGAAAAGGGTTCTAAAATACCTTTTCCTATAAACATGCCAATTAGTCCGGCTAGTAATGATTTAAATGATTTGACTAGATTATTTTTTGTTGCTGAAACTAGAGCAAAAAGTAATTTATTCTTAACTAGAAATAAATTTAAAGCAAATGGAAAAGAAGAACCAAGGCTTCAATTTTTATTTGATCCTAAAATAGAAACTGAAAATAAAAAAACTAATCTTGAATATTTAGAAAAAGAAGTAGAAATTTCTAGGAAAATATATCTTCCTAATCTAAAAAATTGTAATGATAAAGAATTAATTAGACCATTTGTAGAAAATTATAAACTTAGTATTACTCATTTAGAAGCTTTTATAGATTTAAATTATGGTGGTCCTGATAACTTTTTAGAAAATAATTTACTCATGTTTCCTAAAAATAAAGATGCATCTGCCGGTTATGGAACTGCAATACACGATTCTTTTAGAGATTTTTATAATCAATTTGCAAAAACTAAAAAACTTCCTAAAGAAGAATTTTTATTAGAAAGATTTGAATTTAATTTAAAAGGGCAAAGATTAAACAATAGTGATTTTAAAAATTATTTTAAAAAAGGAAATGAAGAACTAGAAAATTATTATAATTTTAATAAAGATAAATTTGATTATAATAATATTGTCGAAAGGAATTTTAAAGATCAGGGCGTTGAGATGAATGATTGTATTTTAACTGGAAAAATTGATAAATTCTCTATAAACGAAGAAGAAAAAACCATTTTTGTATCTGATTATAAAACCGGAAAAATATTTAAAGATTGGAATAAAGGTTTAAGTGATGAAACCAGTAAAATGAAGGCATTTAAATATAAAAATCAATTAGTTTTTTATAAAATTTTATTAGAAAATTCTAGAAGTTTTAACA
>CAZQEL010000074.1:0-1632 GCA_964591795.1 uncultured archaeon
AAAAAAAATTCAAATACAATTAAGAAAAATAAGGCAATAAATGATATATTTGAAAGATAACTTACATAATCTTCATTTATATCTGTATAATACAACACTTTTTCAAAGCCTTTTAAATTAAAACCTAAACTTAATATAATTTCTTTAAAAAAGAAACTAGATATTCTTGTTAGTATTTTACTAAACATATATACATCACTTTATATCAAGACGTTTAAAAACATTATCTTTTTGAAAATAAAACTCAGAAGCAATACTATTAAAGTCCTTATAGTTATATACCTTTGAATCTTTCATCCATCTTAATATTTTCTTTCTTTTTAAAAATTCAACTACATTTACGGAAGATGATAATAAATTAATAGTGTATTGGTTTTCAGGAACGTCAATTTCAACAACTAAACTCACGTTTTTATTTACAATTTCTTTAATAGACATAATCTGTAATACATCTTTTGGTCCAACAGTTACTTTTTTCAAATCAATAACAATTGATTTTTGATTTGTAATTTTTAATTGATCAATTACTTCTGATGCAACTTCAGGAGTTATTGAAAACATATTTAAATTATACCAAGAAATATCAAAGACATCCTTATCAAATTCATCAACAACAATATAATCTGGTTTTTGAGCAATTGTTTGTTCAATCATCATTTTTTTATTTAAATCATTATTATTTGAAAAAGTTCTATTAATCCAATCTTTTTGTGGTAATTTAAAACGATCATAAGCCTGTATAGTAATTATTTTTTTATCAGGATAAAACAATAATAATGAATTAAAAATAATTAAAGAATTATCATTATCAACTAAAATGACTTTATAATTTTCAGCAATTGCAGACCAAATATAAGTGAATACATCAACAGATCCAACACTAGTGTTTATTAAAGCCACAGGAGTTAATGGTTCATCTAAATATTTTTTAATTACAAAAGAAGATCCTTTACTACTAGTATCTCCCACTGAAAAAATACCTTCAACTTTGTAACCATTAGGTAAATGACCATCAATTACTGGATGTGATTGAGTTGTATAAATACCCATATTTTTAGTAAGCACTAGTACAAATTTATTCAATTCAGAAATACTTGGAAAACTAATATTAGTTTTCAAATTACCATATTCAACATGATAAACAGAAACATTTGATTTTTCTCCAGAGCAACTAACTTCTAATATTTTTTTATCAAGTAAAAGATTTGTTAAAACTCCAAGACCAAAAAATTCTCTTTCAATAAATTTAAGATAAAGTTTTTTTTCAAGATTACCTATAGAATAGGATAATTTATCCAATGCAATATCATATACTTTTTTAATATAATTATTTAAATTATGTTGATCACCATTAAAAGAATAATAACTTTTATCAATTGTGTTAAAAAATATTCTTTTTATTTGGAGATATTCTTTTTCTTGATCTGCATTTAAATCTGGTTGAACAATATTATAAAATAACCCTGAATCATTATCATAGAAAATATTTACATATGTAAAGTCATCGATTGAATATTTATCAAAAATTTTAGTAACCTCTTGACTAAAAGAAGAAATTGAATCGGTATATACAAATGCTGCAAATAAATGTCCATTATCATTGGATAAATCTTCTTTATAAAATTTTTAATT
>CAZQEL010000075.1:0-1586 GCA_964591795.1 uncultured archaeon
TTAATCTTTTATTCTTTTTAATTAATTCTTTTTCTATCATTTTTGATATTTCCATTTTATTAGTTTTAATTTATTAATACTTTTTAAGGTAATTAGATATTATTATATAGAAATTCTTTTGATTCTTTTAGTGTACGAGTTTTTTTAAACATTTCTTTTTTTTCGTTTGTTTTTATTATACGTATTTCATAATAATACTGCGAATTAAAAAGTTTTTTATAAGTATTATTATACTTATTTATAATTGCTATACAGTCTAAATCATTATTATAAAATTGTATAGTATTTCCGATCTTCTTTTGTGTTATTTCCATTTTATTTATTTAGTTAGTTTTTAAAATCTTCGATCCATTCAATAACGTTGCTTCTATTGTTATACTTTTCAATTAGTTCAACGGCTTCACTTGTATTAGGTTCTATTTTTCTTAACTTCATTTCCTCTTTTAATGCTTCTACATTTCTAATTCTTAAATATTTAATTAGTTTAATCATTTTATTTATTGTTATTTCTTAACTAATTCAATTATAGCATACTTATTAAATTCTATCAAGTAGTTAGCTATTAAATGCTAAACAGTCAACTTTCTCAAAATCTGATAAATAGGTAGATCCATACACTGAAAATATCTTTTTAGCCGTCTCCTCGTCATAGCCTTTGCAATCTACTAAATAATTAATTATCATTTTTTTAGTTAATTTCATATTATTTAATTACATTAATTTCAATCATTGTAAAATGTTCTAGTACTACTCTTTTTAATTCCTGTATAAAGTCTTTTTCATCTTGATTATATGTATTATTTTCCATAAATTGACTTTTAAAATGTTCTATAATGCTATCAGCTTGTGTTTTTGTCAACCCTCTTTTAAGGTTTTCAATCATAATATTAATATTATTTTTGTAATTTTCGTTTAATGTTTTCATTTTATTTATTGTTATTTGTTAATTAATATATTTTAAATACTTTTTAGGAACTTTTTTATATGATATAATACTATGACCACTTGACCACTCATTAATATAAATTTCTTTAATAATAACTGTTTTTAAGCCCTCACCATATAACACCATAAAACCATAACCTAAGCAACCTTCTTCTATTGTCTTAATATTTCCTTCTCTGGCATTATATTTATCAATAATATTTTCTACAGATTTTAAATTATATAATCTCATTTTTTTATTATGTTATTGATAAACTTTATTCAGTGTTTAATGTTTATGTTAAACACTGTAAAAGATTATTAATTATTTTTGAGTCTTTAAAAAGTTCATAGCACCCCTTAAAATTCCGTCTGCTGATTCTTGCTCATTTTCTGGCATTGTATCCCATAATAAAGTTAATTCTAACTTTTCAATAGTATCATATTCTTTTAAATTAGCTACATTATATATTACACCGCCGAAACTATCTTTAATCATTTTCTTATATAGCTTGCTTTCTTTAATTAATTCAATTGACTTATACATATTTTTTTATTTATTTAATTAGTTTAATATTTTTCAGTTTGTTCAATATTAAAGATATTGGCATAACCCCCGAAACTGTAATTTTTAATCTTGCCCTTTTTATCAATTTTTGAGC